>JAJDEX010000503.1 GCA_029259575.1 Planctomycetota bacterium
CGAGCTTCCTGCCCTAGGCCGCGCATTCGTCGGCGGATGGATCGCGTGCGCCCGTTCGATGCGAGGCCCTCATTCAGCGGGAGGATCGTGACGGTCCCGGTGCTACCGGCAAGAACGTCGTGGTTCGCATCATGGGGTCGATGATGGTGCACCCAAGGCAGCTCCACTCGCTCCGAACTTGGCTTCCAGTTCGTGCGCCAGCGCGACATTGGCGCGGAACAAGTCCTGGATCAGCTTCCGCTTACGCACGCGGTGCACGTCGTCCGGGGAGATCCCTTGGACCGTCCGGTACTCGGACTCCTTGCCGACCCATTCCTTGCGGCGCTCCTCGGCCAACCGCAGGTTGCTGAGCTCCAGGTCGTCGCGCAGTTGATGCACGCGATTCTCGAGCACCTGCAAGCGCTCGGCGTAGTGGTCGTCACGCTCGGACCTCGCGTGGGCGCGCGCGTAGGCCGCGTTGCGCAACAGCAGATTCTGCAGATGCGATTCGATGTTGCCGCGGGTCTCCGGTCCACCCACGGCGGCGTTCAGGAGCGCCCGCAACACGGTCGCGAAGCCGCCCGCACCGGGCGCGAGTTCCGCGCCGGATCCGATCAGACCTCCTGCGGCCATCGATGAATGGTGATCGGAATCGCGTCGCAGACTCCTTCCCGCAGGCGCCCCATTCGAGGCGGATGCGTCAGGAGTTCGAGGCTCGGAATGGGGCGGTCCGGGCCGATGGGGATCGGGGGGAAGCAGCATGACCGTGAGTCCAAGAATCCCCCGGAATCAGCGTTCGGGCAAATCAGGAACGGAAAGACCTCGCACGAAGACACGTGACCGCGCGGTGTACGCCCCACTCCCCGGCGGGCAAGCCGTACGATGCCCCCATGACCGTGTCTCAAACTGCTGATGCCCTTACGACCGATCACCCGCTGCGCGTCCCCCTGGGCCAAGTTCGCTGGAACTGCGACGCGAGCCAGTTCGATTTCGAGACGACTGCGGACGTACCGAAACAACTGCAGTTCCTGGCCCAGGACGACGCGATCGAAGCCCTGCGCTACGGTCTCGAGGTCCACGCGCCCGGGCAACACGTCTTCGTGCGTGGCCTCTCGGGCACCGGCCGATTGACTCTGGTCGAGCAACTCATGGCCGAGGTGCAACCCGCTTGCCCCGTCGCCCAAGACCGACTCTACGTCCACGACTTCGAACGCCCCGACCGCCCGCGCCTGGTCAGCCTGCCTCGCGGGCGTGGCCGCGACTTCCGCGACCGCATCGACCAACTGGCCCGCTTCATCTCCGAGAGCCTGCTGCCGGCGCTATCCTCGGACGCCATTCGAGCGCGGCGACGCGAGATGGACGAAACGCTCCAAGAACGTCTGCAGGAGCGCAGCCAGAGCTTCGACGCCGAGCTCGCGCAAGCGGGGCTGGCCGTGGTGAAGTTCCAGAACGGGGACCAGATGCAGACGGCCATCGTGCCGCGCGTCGACGGGCAACCGACCGCGCCCGAGGCCTACCAAGCGCTGGTCGAGGAGGGCAAGATCGATGCGGACGAGGCCAAGCGTGTCCAGGCTGCCATCGCCTCCTTCAGCCAAGCGTTCCAGCAGGTCGGCGAGGATCTGCAGAAGCTTCAACTCGACCACGCGAAGGGCACGCGTACGCTGTACGAGGCCGAAGCGCGCAGCTTGCTCGACGCGCATGTTCACGCGATCGAGTCCGAGTTTCCCGCCGACACCGTCAAGACGTTCCTGAACGGCATCGTCGACGACGTCGTGGGCGGACGTTTGCGTGCGCTCGGTGAAGGCAACGACACCAACCCGGCGACGTACAAGGTCAACCTGATCGCGGGGCACCAGGGCGAAGGCTGCCCTGTGATCGTCGAGAACACGCCCACGATGCAGAACCTGCTCGGCACCATCGATCGCGTGGTGCTGCCGAACGGTGCGGTCCAGATGGACCACACCATGATTCGCGCCGGTTCGCTCCTGCGCGCCGAGGGCGGCTTCCTGGTGCTCGACGCCAGCGACGTGTTGAGCGAACCGGGTGCGTGGAAACTCCTCGTGCGTACCTTGCGCACGGGTCGACTCGAGATCGTGCCGCACGACTCCAGCCTCTACGGCGCTCCCGTGAAGCCCGAGCCGATCGACATCAACGTCAAGGTCGTCCTGCTCGGCGACCCGGGGCTCTACTACCAGCTCGACGCGGTCGATCGCGACTTCCAACAGCTGTTCAAGGTCCTGGCCGACTTCCAGGACGAGATCCCGGTCGATCCGGATGCCCTGGGACGCTACGCGGGCTGGGTCGCCAACCTCGCAGAGAGCGAGAGGCTTCCGGCGTTCACAGCGGGCGCAGTGGCCGCGTTGTGCACGCACGGCGCACGGATCGCGGGTCGCCACGACCGCCTGACTCTGCGCCTGGGACGTCTCGCCGACCTGGCACGAGAAGCCGCGCACATCACGATGCGCCACGACACGGCCCAACCGCATGTCACCGAATCGCACGTCGAACAGGCGATCACCCGTAGCCGTCGACGCGCGGACCTGCCCTCGCGGCGATTCCGTGCGCGCATCGCGGAAGGCACGCTGCGGATCGACACGCGAGGCTCGGTCGTCGGCCAGGTCAACGGGCTCGCCGTGCTGAAGGCCGGACCGTTGACGTTCGGATTCCCCGCACGCATCACGGCGACGGTGGGCGTCGGTACGCGTGGACTCGTCAACATCGAGCGCGAGGCCAGCCTGTCCGGGTCGATCCACAACAAGGGCTTCGCGATCTTGCGCGGACTCCTGCAGCACAAGATGCAACTGGAACACCCGCTCGCGATGCATGCCGCGGTCGCCTTCGAACAGAGCTACGGCGGCGTCGACGGCGACAGCGCTTCCGGCGCCGAAGCCTGCTGCTTGCTCTCGGCGTTGACCGGAGTTCCCTTGCGACAGAACCTCGCCATGACCGGCGCCATCGACCAGTTCGGCTCCATTCAACCGATCGGAGGAGCCAGCGAGAAGATCGAGGGCTTCTACGACACCTGTGTCGATGCGGGGCTGACCGGCGACCAGGGGGTCATCGTTCCGAAGTCCAACGTCGCCAACCTTCAGCTGCGTCCCGACGTGGCGGCCGCCTATGCGGAGGGCCGCTTCCACCTGTTCGCCGTGTCGACGATCGAAGAGGCCCTGGAGTTGTTCACAGGCGTACCGGCTGGCGTGCGCGGTGAGGACGGGCAATTCCCCCCGGACAGCATCCTGGGGCTCGCGGTCGAACGCTCCCACGAACTGTGGCGCAGGGCGACCGGACGCCTGATGCCGGGCTTCGATCACGCCCAGGTATCGAGCGAGGACGACGAAATCGGCTTCTCGAACGGCGGATAGGCGGCCCGGCTCCGTGCGGCGCCCCCGCCCGGCTGCCATGCCCTTCCCCGGCTGCCCCAGAGCACGATTGAGGCCGCCGAGTGTTCCGATTCAAGTCACTCGGTGGTATGTGTCGATCTCCACGGATTGCCATGAAGACTCGCGAAGACAGCCTCGTTCTCTGGTTCAGAGACGTCGACAAGGGAGACGCCGAGCTCGTGGGAGGCAAGGGTGCCTCCCTCGGCGAACTCCACCGCCAACTCGTTCCGCGGGGCGTGCGCGTCCCCAACGGTTTCTGCTCGACGGCCCGGGCCTACCGGCGCTTCCTCGAGGAGCCCGTTCCAGCCGGGACCTGGGGCAACGTCCCCGAGCCCGACGGATTGGGTGCCGTTCGGACGGATGCGATCCGCGAGTCCAGCTTGGCCGATGCCCTGCGCGCCGCGTCCAAGGGCGCGAACGTCGAGGACCAGCTGGAGATGCACGGACGCGCGCAACTCGCGCGCGATCTGATCGTGGCGACGCCGGTCCCGGCCGATGTCGAGGCCGAGATCCGGCGCGGATACGCCGACCTGTGTGACGAATACGGCGCCGAGGTCGATGTCGCCGTCC
>JAJDEX010000504.1 GCA_029259575.1 Planctomycetota bacterium
CGGGCGCTGCGCGCCCCCGGGCGGTTGAGGAAACGTAATGAACAGTGCCTGGCACCGTATCGGGCACCGTATCGCCCGCGGGCAGCGTTCAGCTGCGCGAGAAGCGGCGGTGCGTGCCGCCCTTGTCGTCGATGTTCTCGCCCTGGCTGAGCTTCCAGTCCTTGTAGGACTCGTAGTCGCCGTGGTGATACACGACGCGGCCGTCGCCCTCGAAGGCCAGGATGTGCGTCGCGACGCGGTTCAGGAAGTACCGGTCGTGCGTGACGATGATCATCGAGCCCGGGTAGTGCTCGATGGCTTCTTCGAGCACGCGCAGCGTGTCGAGGTCCAGGTCGTTGGTCGGCTCATCGAGGATGATGAGGTTGGCCGGCTCGCGGAGCATCTTGGCGAGGAGCACGCGGTTGCGCATTCCACCCGAGCACTCGCCGAGCGGACGCTGCTGGTCCTCGCCCTTGAAGTTGAAGCGCGCGACGTACGCACGGCTGTCGATCGTGCGCGATCCGAACGCCAGGATCTCGTTGCCGTCGGTGATGTTCTTGAAGACCGTGTCCTCGTCGTTCAGCACCGTACGGCTCTGGTCGACGAAGCTGATCTCGACGGTCGAACCGATCGAGATCGTGCCGGCATCCGGCGTCTCCATGCCCATGATGATCTTCATCAACGTGGACTTGCCCAGCCCGTTGGCGCCGATGACGCCGAGCTTGGCCTGGGGCAGGACCTGGAAGCTGAGGTTCTCGAACAGCGTGACGCCGTTGTAGCCCTTCTTCAGATCGGTGATGTCGACCACCTTGTCACCCAGACGCGGGCCGGGCGGGATGCGTAGGTCGAGCGAATCGGCCTGGTCCTCGGCCTTCTCGGCGGCGAGGTCCTGGTAGCGCTTGAGGCGTGACTTGGACTGCTTCGTACGCGCGCCGGGCGTGCGGCGGATCCACTCGAGCTCGCGCTGAAGCACCTTTTCACGGCTGACGTCGTTCTTCTTCTTCACGTCCAGCATCTTGGCCTTGGCCTCGAGGTACGTGGTGTAGTTGCCTTCGTAGGGCCGCGCCAGGCCGCGCTCGATCTCGAGCATCCAGCCGACGACGTTGTCCAGGAAGTAGCGGTCGTGGGTGACCAGGATCACGATGCCGTCGTAGTCGGCCAGGTGCGCCTCGAGCCAGTTGATCGACTCGGCGTCCAGGTGGTTGGTCGGCTCGTCGAGCAGCAGCATGTCCGGGTGCTCGAGGAGCAACTTGCAGAGCGCGACGCGCCGCCGCTCTCCACCGGACAGGTTGGTCACGCTGCGATCGTCAGGCGGGACCTGCAGCGCGTGCTTGGCCTGCGTGAGCCGGCTGTCCAGGTCCCAGATGCCCTTGGCATCCATGTCGTGCTGCAGGTGGTCGTACTCGGCCGAGAGCTTCTCGGCCTCCGCACCCTCGGCATCGCCCATGATGTTCATGACCTCGTAGTACCGCGCTTCGATCTGGCGCAGTCCGTCGACGGCGACCTCGATGTTCTCGGCGACGGTCTTGGACTCGTCCAGGTCGGGCTCCTGCGAGAGGTAGCCCGTGGTGAGTCCGGCGATGCCCTTGGCGGTGCCTTCGAAGTCCTTGTCCACGCCTGCGATGATGCGCATGAGCGTGCTCTTCCCGACGCCGTTCAGGCCGATGAGCCCGATCTTGGCGCCTTCGAGGAACGACAACGTGATGCCCTTGAGGACTTCGCGCTGGTCGTAGAACTTGTGCAGGTCCTGGAGCTGATAAACGATCTTGGTTTCGGCCATAACGGGCGAAGAGGATAGCGGCGATCCCTCCCGGGTTCAGCAACCATGCCCCTAATCCGAGGCCGATGTTCGCTGCCTGTGCCGTGCTGCGGCGAGCGGGGTCTTCGAGGGCAGCCTTCCCGAGGTCGGGATCCCAGCCCACAGAGGCCTGTGCAGAGGGACGACCGCGGTTCGCACCCGAGGGTTCGGGATCCCTGGTCCCGGCCTCCCGGTCCTGCCGTTATCCTGTTCGCCCCGAAATCGAATCCCGGCCCTGCGCGCTCCGCGTACCGGCCATCTGGCGCGGTTCCGCGCTCCGACCCCGAACGCTCTCCTCCCATGGACTTCCTCACCGAACTCGGCATCCAAGACATGAACTCCGGCGCGTACGCCGGTGAGTGGCTGAACTGCACCGGCCCCGTGCTGGAAACCACCAGCCCGACGACCGGCAAGGTCATCGCCAAGGTTCAGATGGCCACTGCGGCCGAGTACGACCAGGTCGTCGTCGCCGCCCAGGAAGCCTTCGAGCGTTGGCGCGCCCTGCCGGGCCCCTTCCGCGGCGAGATCGTGCGCAAGTGCGGCAACGCGATGCGCGACAAGAAGGATGCCCTGGGTCGCCTGATCACGCTCGAGATGGGCAAGTCGGTGCAGGAAGGTTGGGGCGAGGTGCAGGAAGCCATCGACATCGCCGACTTCGCTGTCGGGCTCAGTCGGCAGTGCTACGGCCTGACGATGCCGTCCGAGCGTCCCGGGCACCACATGCGCGAGACCTGGCACCCGCTCGGCACGATCGGCGTGCTGACCGCGTTCAACTTCCCGATGGCCGTCTGGGCCTGGAACTCGATGCTCGCGTACGTCTGCGGTGATGCGTGCATCTGGAAGCCCAGCCCGAAGACGCCGTTGTGCGCGATCGGTCTCACGAACGTCGTGCGCCCGATCCTCGAGGCCGAGGGCTTCGGCGCCCTGGCGTCTTTGGTCATCGGCGGCAACGAGGACGTGGCCCAGCGGATGATCGACGACGAACGCCTGCCGATGATCTCGTTCACCGGTTCGAGCCAGATCGGCAAGCTGGTCGCCGGCCGCGTCGCGGGACGCTTCGGCAAGACGATCCTCGAGTGCGGTGGCAACAACGCGCTGATCGTCATGGAGGACGCGGACCTCGACATGGTCCTGCCCGCCACGCTCTTCGGCTCGGTCGGCACGGCCGGTCAGCGTTGCACGACGACGCGTCGCCTGCTCGTGCACGAGGACGTCTACGACGAGGTGCGCGACCGCTTGGTGCGCGCCTACAGCGACGTTCAAGTGGGGGACCCGATGGACGAGAGCATCCTTTGCGGTCCGCTGATCGACGAGGACGCCGTGCAGAACATGGAGCGCTCGATCGCGAGTGCCCTGAAGGAAGGCGGCACGCTGCTCTGCGGCGGCGGTCGCGCCCAGATGGAGGGCGAACTGGCCGGCGGTCACTTCGTCGTCCCGGCGATCGTCGAGGCCAAGAACGCGTTCCAGACCGTCCAGGACGAGACGTTCGCGCCGATCCTGTACCTGATCAAGATCCAGGACTTCGACGACGCGTTGGCCCAGCAGAACGGCGTGCCCCAGGGCCTGTCGTCCGCCATCTTCACGCGTGACGTGCGTCGCGCCGAGAAGTTCCTGTCGGCGGTCGGCTCCGACTGCGGCATCGCCAACGTGAACATCGGCACCTCGGGCGCCGAGATCGGTGGGGCGTTCGGCGGCGAGAAGGACACGGGCGGCGGACGCGAGTCCGGTTCGGACGCGTGGAAGGCGTACATGCGCCGCCAGACGAACACCGTCAACTGGTCCGACGACCTGCCGCTCGCCCAGGGCATCCAGTTCGGCTGATCGACCTCGCGGGAATCGCAGCGGGCCCGGTCGTGATGTTCACGACCGGGCCCGCTTGTGTTTGACAGTCACTTTCAATATGACAGTCACTATCACGGAGCCGGGGGAGGTTCCTG
>JAJDEX010000505.1 GCA_029259575.1 Planctomycetota bacterium
CATTCTCGAGGAGGATGACGGCGTCCTCATCGAGCAGGACCGAGTACGTCTTGACGCGCCAGCGCTCTCTCCAATCACTGAGGACGCAACACAGGAACGGCCACATGCCCAACTCTTGGGACCTGCGCGGGACGACTTCACCCATCGACCCGTTGCGAACCGCCCTGGAGCCGCCGGGTGCGGGACATACGGTGACATTCTCGAGGCACCCCGCTCGAGGTGCCCACTCAGGACCGACCGAATTCGCTCTCCAGGAATTCGTCGAGTTGGTCATCCATGACGAATGGCATGGGTGGGCCGATGTCCCGCGCTTTGAACGTCGCATTTCCGATGCTCTCGAACTGGTCCTTGGCGAGGTGACTCCCTTTGCTCGGAAAGACCCCAAATCCAGTTCGGGGCAACGGTCGGCTCTCCGGTGTCAGATTGAAGTCCGGCAGCGGGTGGAGCCGACACCACCTCATCCTCCACATGGGAGGGCGGCGATATCCGATCCAGCGCAGGAGCTGGAAGATCGGGGAACGGCCTCCACGGTCTTCGTGGTATTGGGCGACCCGAAAGATCAAGTAGCGACCGGAAGGCAGGCGGTAGGCCAGGTGTTCGCCGATGGGCCATTCGCACTCGAGCCGTAGACGCTTGCGGATGTGCTTGGGCGCAGACTGAGGACCGCGCAGGGATGCGGCAAGTTCCTGAAGGACGGCCCGACGCCGCTTAGCCCACTTGGGCTGATCGCTCCAACGGGAGAGGTCGGAACCCGAATCGATGATCGCCAGGGCCTCGTCACGGACCCGATCTTCCAGACGGCCACATCGTTGCTGCGTTGCGGCAAGAGCTAACCAGAACACGGTAGATTCGTCCTCGTCCTCGAGTGATGCCTTCCATCCGACGAGCAATCGATCGGTGGCTTCGATGCCAGACACACCATCTCCGACGTGATCGCGATACTCGTCACGCACATCAGACGCGGTGTCATCCGAGAAGATTGCAGGCCCCCAGGCTCCCATGACGATGAGGCTAACACACAGGATCCGGATGGGTCGAGTTTGCGGTGCCAGGCCTTCGTCCGCACCTGAGTGAACGAAGAGTGCCGGCACGATCCGTCCGTTCCCGTGCGTACGAGTGGCGGGCACCTCATGGCGCCAAATCTCTGCCAAGGAAGGCGCGTCCCCAGCAAGATTATGGTCGCACGTTTGCCCCGACTAGAACGTCGCCTGCAGAACGTCGGACAAGTTAGCGCCTGTGGCCGGGCTGATCGGATCGTCTCGGTACCACAACTGGAAGTGCCAGGTGTCGCCGGGCTGAATCGTCGCTCCACCCGGGGAGAAGGGGAGCTCGAGGGGGACTTCGAATCCGGCCCCTTGGTTCGAAGTCGCCGTGCCGGACAGGTTCTGGAAGGTCCCGCTCGCATCGAAGCGGCCGATGGATGCGAGCTGGGGCAGGCCCTGATCGTTGGCCACTCGTTGTGAGTAGCGACCGATGGGAGCATCCAGACAAAGGGTGCCGTTGAACAAGGGCATGCTCTGATTCGCGCCGGCTGAGACCAGGAAGAACCCGAAGGCCTCGGTGGGACCTAGAACGGCCTTCAAGGTCAAACCGCTTCCGGCATCCGAACCGATCGAAGAGCATGTCAGCGAGACGGCGGCTCCTTCGTGATGAACGGTGGTAGGCGGACAGATGAGTTCGATCGGACTCGGAATGGATGGGTCGACCAACTCGAAGATGAGGTAGCCCGGCTGGGGCGGCACCCCCCAATCGAAGCCGACCTGAATCAAGTAGGTCTGACACGCAGATGGAGTCAAGATCAACTCAGAGTTGGTCTGGCTTGTGGCCCCGGCCTGCCCCAGGCAGGTTGCGCTGCAATCCGAACCCAAGTGGACAGCCAACACGGAGGACATCGAGCCCAGGAAGCCCTCGGCCCGAATACGGAATGGGCGGGACACATTTGGAGTCCAAGTGAAGAAGAGGTCGTTCTGAATCGGTTGGGGGTCGTTAAAGAACGGAATGATGTAGGGACAGAGAACAGGATCTCCCCCTTGGAAGCCCGAGGAGGATTGAATGGCCGGATACCAAACAACTTCAGCTTCACCCTGAAGAGTAGGAACAGACTGCGGATTGGCGCAGTCCTTGTTCGACACGGTGCTGGGTATCTCATCGATCCGCAACCAGCCCTCCCCAAAGTCGGCTCCAGGTCCTGACCCGCCAACTTGAATCAGAATGCTGTCCCCCGCCTGCAGGTCGGAGCCGGTCACATTTGGATATAGGGCCGAGCTCAACGGACCAGAAGTGGCCAAACACAGTGCGCTGCAATTCGGCCCCACGTGAATGGCAACCCTGTTGTTCATCGCCCCAGCAGAGGCCTCGAACAGGTACGACCCATCGGAAGGTACGACCCAGTGGTAGAAGACGTCCTGAGTGATGCCCAGAAAGGCTGGAAAGGCGCTGCAAGGAGCTCCACCGCCTTCGAAACGACTCGTACGCGCGTGGGTGTTATCCCAGGAATGAATGCCGAGACCAACCAAGTCAAGGGGGGTGGAACAGGTGTCGTTGGGTGGAGGCGGAGGAGCCAACGTGATTTCGAACTGCCCCGGCAGAAGGTCAATCGCATGAAGCGATACCGGACGCCCGGCCTGAATCAGGAATCGGTCGCCCGCGAGAACACCTGGCACAACCAAGCCTGGCCCGTTGCATGAACTCAAATCGAATCCAGAGATGCAGGTCGCATTGCAGTCTTCCCCCGCATAAATCCAGATATCACCGGTGTACGGGTAGGTGCAGTCGCGGAACAAGTAGTCACCAGCCTGTCCGGCCGTCCATTGAAAGAACACGTCTTCGTAGATCGGTCCGGCCGTGCAGAGACCTAGTGGCGGTGAACCGAAGCCTGAGCTAGTGGCAGATGTACGATCGAAGTCGAAGAACCCCATGCCCTGAATCGAGGCGGGAGTTGCGCAGGTGTCGTTGGTTGGGATTGGGGGTGCAAGCAGGACCTCGATGGAACCTCCAAGATTCCCCCAGAGCCCTGAACCGAGCTGGAGGAGGTGATCCTGACCTGCGACCAGCCCATCGACCCGCATTGTTGCCTTGGTCCACTCGTACGCACACGCGCCGGTGTCAGCCGTCGCGAGGCAAGTGGCGGAGCAATCCCCCCCGAGATGCAGGTTGATCTCCGAGTCGGTCCCTCCAGAACACGTCCGGAAGTAGTAGTCGCCGGAAACCAGCGGGGTCCAGACCCAAAAGACGTCCGCAGAAATGTAGGGCGAGCACACTCCCCCACCACTGAACCCGGTCGTCGATGCGTTCGTGGCGTCGTACGTGAAGAAGCCCTCCCCCGAGATGGGCGGAGGGGCCGAGCAATCGTCGGACTGGGCGCGCGAAACTTCGGACATGCACAGAAGGAGCGTCATCGCTACGAGGACCCGGATGCACGTCATCCAGAGCACGCGGCTCTGCGACCTCGGAGTCATCACGGTCGAGTTCGGGTCGGTCGGTACGGAGCGCATTTGGAGAGTGCTTGAGGCTGCCTGCATGGGTACACCGAGAAGGGATCCGGGTAGCGAGTGGACCACGGCGCGTGAATACCCGCAAGGTGAACAGCGTTCGAGGCGCCTCCCCGGAACGCGGAACACGGATCACCTCAAGACAAGCAACCTCCGAGTCCTACTGTCATCAGCCAGCCGTTCGCCCCGAGGAGAGCCAGCAGCCACAGCCGCTCGAGGCCTCCAGACCCACTAAGATCCAGAATCGCCAGCAACACGACCAGCGCCGCACAGAGTCCGGCGATGAGGAATCCGCGACATCGTGCTTCGTCGGACGCGAACGTCACGACGAGCGGTGAGGCTGCGAGCAACGTCAGGAGTTCCAGGTGCATTCGAAACCCCGAGCGACGGAGTCATGCCTTGGACGCTCCCGACGCATTGCTATTCCTGGTGAAGCATCACGGCCCTCCAGCTCACCTTCTTGATTCCTTGCCTACGAGTCCGTGGTCTCGACCGCCCGCTCGGATGCGGCTGTGCAGGTCGCCACGAACTCCTCGATGTGCCCCCAGGCTTCGGTCGGGCAACTCTGCAGAAGCAGGTGTGGGCCGTCCAGGACCACGACGCGCTCCATCCCAAGCGCTCCGTCCTGCAGACTCCACCTACGCACCTGAAGCAATCGCTCGCGCTTCGCGTGCATCCAGAGGATCGGGACCTTCGTCGCGGCCCGTTCGCGGCGAACGTCGACGGAGGCGACTTCGACGAGTCGGTGTGCGAAGACCTTGGGATCCACGCGGTGGATCGTGGTCATCGCCAGGTCGACGAGATCTTGCGGATCGCTACGGCGCAAGAGCCTCCATCGCACGAACCACCGCGGTGGCCGGATCCGAACCAGGGGTCCGGCGAGTACCCGGACGAGCCGCATCGAGAACCCGGTCGGGTTGCGCGCGAACGTTGCGGACAGGACGACGCCAATGAGTCCTCGAGGTTGCAGCGCGGCCAGGCGAATGGCGATCGGACCGGAGAACGACTCGGCGACCACGACGAATGGCCCATCCTCGGGAAGGTTCTCCAGCACGAGGAGCTCCAACTCGTCGTAACTCATGACGCGATCGACGGGATACCTCACCACGATCGTGGAACACGCATCGCCGATGACGTCGAGCAGCGGCCCGAACAAGGCCCCCGTTCCATCCATGCCAGGCATCAGGACGAGCGTCGGATGCTCCTCTCGATTGCCGGTCACAGGATCGTGTTCAGGCGTCTCCATGACCTCACGGTAGCGATTGCATCGCACTCGAGCTGCACGCCGGGCAACTCCCCGACGAACCGCCTCGCTCAGTACCCGAGGACCTCGGTCCAGGTCCGGAACGTCATCAAGTATTCGCAGTACGTATCGGACCAGTCGATCGACGTCAGCTCACCGCAGCTGTCCCCTGGAACAGGTGCCAGCACTCGGTGGTCGTCGAACTCCCCGGTGTTCTCATGGTCGTACCACAGAAGGAGATCTCCGCCGGCCCCATTGACCGCAATGCACTTGGAGTCTTCGCTCGCATCCAGATGCATTCGCAACCAGGAGGATCCCACCAGTTCGATCGATTCGGAGATCAGATGAGTCGGATGCTCCGGATCCAGCAGATCCAATCGATACAACTTCCCCTCCGTGCCGTCGAGCGCGACGAGATAGCGACCTTCGGGATCGACCTCGAGTCCGTCACAATGGAAGGGCAATTCGGCCAGGAAGTGTTGGGTGATCCGCGGCTCATCGCGCTCCTCGGCAGGCACATAATCCTCACCGACGAGATCGAGGTGCATGGCGGAGGTCTCAGCCGAGATGCCGATCGGAACCGAACACCTGGCTCGCCGGAAGGCCGGCGTGCCTTCGGGCTGGATGAGGCTCCAACGCGTGACGCGAGTCACCGGATTCTCTTGGTAGTCTTCGAAGTCCAAGTCCAGGGGCGGACCGGCCACGTAGAACGTGCGACTGTCCAGCAGCGCGAATTCTGAGGCCAGATGCGGCGCACGCAGATCGACCTCTTGGCTGGTTCTCATGCGAGCGGAGATCCCCTCGTGAAGGTGCGACACGAACTTCATTTCGTCACGAAGGCCCTCCTCCGCCTTCCATGAGAATCGACCCGAGGGACTCCCCCAACCTCGCAGGTAGACACTGGCGAACGGCGTCGACAAGGAATCGTAGGTCCCACCGGAAGGGCAGACGATCCACGTCGACGGGTCGCCAACTTTGGTCGTTCGGGACCACGGCTCCAGGGATGGAGCGATCCACATGCCGCGCCACGCCAAGGAAAGGGATCCAGAGACCAGGAGGAGCGGTATGGCTAGGACGAGAGTGCGCTTCATGGTGATCGTGACCGGTTGGAACGTAGCAGCCGACCTGAAGTTCAGCGATCGGTCACCTCAAGAACCAGACATCGGTTCCTGTGGCAAAATGTCCAACTCCCCCACCGCGTGCTCCAGGTCCTCGAACAGCAATTCGATCGTCACATCCAAACCAACGAACTCGTTCATCAGATAACGCAGCGCCGGATTGTCGATGAAGCCGGCTTCGGTGACTGTCACACGCGTACCGCCTTCGACAGGTTCCAACACGGTCGTCCACGTACCGCCGAAGTCGGTGCGATCGACGATCCGCGACGTCAATCGCGTCGGAGGGTCGAACACCTCAAAGTCGTAGACCAGCTCACCGCCGGAGCTCGACTCGCGCACGCAGCGTAGGCCGTTGCGCAAGGGCAGGAACTCGGCCGAGGTCACGCTGCTGCGCCAGTCCGGAAACGATGCCGGGTTCGCCAACAATGCCCAGATCGCTTCGGGACTCGCCTCGAACACCTGCGACTGCGTGACGACGTGCTCGCGCGGCGTGCCGTTACCCCGGAACCAGAACACGCCGACGGCCAGGGCGACGAGCAGCATCGCTCCGCCACAACCGAACAACAGAAACCTCTTCACGACACGAGGCCACGCGCCACAGCCAGCTCGGCGGCGAGCAACGCGCCTCCCGCAGCACCGCGCAACGTGTTGTGCGACAAACACGTGAAGCGCCAACCCAGGACCGGACACGGCGCCAAGCGTCCGACACTGCACGCCATTCCGCCTTCGAGGTCACGGTGCAGCACGGGCTGCGGCGCATCCAGCGCGTCGTGGACGAGGATCGGGTGAACGGGCGCGCTGGGCAGTCCGAGTTCCTGCGGCAAGCCACGGAACGAGCTCCAGGCCTCACGAATCTCGTCCGCGGTGACGTCGCGACCGAGTGACAAAGACACGCATTCCGTGTGTCCATCGGACACGGCCACGCGATTGCATTGCGCGCTGACCGTGATATCTGCTGGCTCGATCACCGAACCGACCAGGCTCCCCAGGATCTTGGCGGGCTCCAGGGCCAGCTTCTCCTCCTCGCTCGGGATGTACGGCACGACGTTGTCCATCGCCAGGTCCGCACCCACGCCGACCATGCCCGCGCCCGACAGCGCCTGCATCGTGACGACGTGCAGCTTCTCGACAACGAACGCGCAATGCAGCGGTGCGAGCGCGAGCACCAGACCGATCGTCGAGCAGTTCGGGTTCGCGAGGATCCCTCCGCCCTTCGACAGCATCCCCAAGTGATCGGGATTGACCTCGGGCACGATCAATGGGACGTCCGCGTCCATGCGATGGCTCGAGGCGTTCGTCACGACGAGCGCGCCCGCGCGAGCATGCGCCGATTCGATGTCCCCCGCGATGTCCGAACCCAACGCACTGAACACGAGCATTTCCGGCGACGGTGCCGCGACCGTCTCGACGACGAGGTCCGCGATCGCTGAGGGCGGCGAACCGGGCAAAGCCCACCTCACCGCGTCGCCGTAACGCTTTCCCGCGCTGCGTTCGCTCGCAGCCACGGCTCGCAGTTCGAACCACGGATGGTCCGCCAAGAGCGACACGAACCGTTGGCCCACCGCTCCGGTCGCCCCCAGGACGCGCACGGGAATGCGTTGGTCGGGCGCGAAGCTCACAGCAGGCTCTTCGAGGTCATGGCCTCCGGCTGGTCGAGCCCGAGGATCTCGAGCAACGTCGGCGCGACGTCCGACAACACGCCCCCGCTGTGCAGGGTATGGCCGACCAACGCATCACCACACATCACGAACGGCACGGGGCTCAACGTGTGAGCGGTGTGCGGACAGTCGTTCTCGGCGTCCCACAACAACTCGGCGTTGCCATGGTCCGCCGTGATGACACACGTTCCGCCCTTGGCCGTGACGGCCGGGACGATGCGCGCGAGGCAGTCGTCGATCTTGGCGACGGCCAAGGTCACCGCATCCAACTTGCCGGAGTGGCCGACCATGTCCGCGTTCGCGAAGTTGACGATGAAGACGTCGGTCTTGCCCTTGGCGATGCCCTCGAGCACAGCGGTGCAGACGCCCTCGGCGCTCATCTCGGGCGACAGGTCGTAGGTCGCGACCTTCGGGCTGGACAACAAGGTGCGCTCCTCGCCGGGCAGCACGTCCTCCTTGCCACCGTTGAAGAAGAAGGTCACGTGGGCGTACTTCTCGGTCTCGGCGACGCGCGCCTGGCGCAGTCCTGCGCGGCTGATGACCTCGGGGAAGAGGTCGTGCAGCTCCTGCGGCGGGAACGCCATCGGGAACGGGAAGTCCGCGCGGTACTGCGTGAACGTCGTGATCGAGGGCTTCACCCGAGCACGTCGCTCGAACCCGTCGAAGTCGTCGAACTCGAGCGCAGCAGAGATCTGTCGTACACGATCGGAGCGATAGTTGAAGAGCAGCACCTCGTCGCCGTCCTGGATGCGGCCGTCGCGCGCTTCGCCGATCACGGTGGGCTCGACGAACTCGTCGCCGACGTCCGCCGCGTAGCTCGCCCGAATCGCTTCAGAGGCCGAGGGTGCCGTCGATCCGACGCCGGCGAGCAACAGGTCGTACGCCCGCTCGGTGCGGTCCCAACGCTTGTCGCGATCCATCGCCCAGTAGCGCCCGCAGACGCTGACGATGCGACCGACGCCCGAGCCGGCGATCGCCTTCTCCAGCGTCGCAAGATGATCGACCGCACTGCGCGGCGGCGTGTCGCGACCATCGGTGATCGCGTGGATGCACACGGCGTCCTGGTCGAGCCCGCGCTGCTGCGCCATCGTCAACAGGCTGCGCAGGTGATGATCGCTGGCATGCACACCGCCGTCGGACACCAGCCCGATCAGGTGCAGCGCCTTGCCGTTCGTGCGCGCGCGATCCATGGCCGAGGTCAGCGCGGGGTTCTGGAAGAACGACCCGTCCTCGATCGCCAGGTCGATGCGCGTGATGTCCTGGTGCACGACGCGGCCGGCGCCCAGGTTCATGTGCCCGACCTCGCTGTTGCCCATGATGCCCGTCGGCAGCCCTACCTCGTTGCCGCAGGCGTGCAGCAACGTGTGCGGGTAGCGGTCCTTCAAGCTCGCGAACGTGGGCGCGGCCGTCGCGATCGCGTTGGCCTCGGTCTCTTCGCGGTGCCCCCAGCCGTCCAGGACGAGGAGCACGAGGGGTGCGGAGGTCATCGCAGACCGCCTTCACGCTTCGAGGCACGCCGGATACCCTGTTGGGCCTCGGGTTGGTCCATACTGGATCGGCCCACGCGGGTGACCCGCGCGACGCGCAGCTCCACCAGAGGACCGCGTCTCTCCGCGGCAGCGAACAAGGATTCGAACATGAACATCGCGAACATCATCAGAGGCATCGGGAACCGGGCCAGCGGATTCTATCCCCAAGGACTCGTGGCTCGCGTCCTGGCCCCGGTGGCTTTGGCGATGGGAGCCAGCTCGTGCCAGATTCTGTCCGACTTCAACACGTTCTCACCCGCCCAGGACGTCCAGATGGGCGAACAGGCGTACGGTGAGATCCTGGCAGGGGAAACCACGATCGGCAGCGGCGGCCAGTACAACCAGGTCGTACGCGTCACGCAGAACCTCGTGAACGCCGCTCAGGTGGTGTCCCCGGACCTCGCCGGGCTCTTCAAATGGCAGGTCAGCCTGATCGACAGTCCAGGCACGGTGAACGCGTTCTGCTTGCCGGGCGGCAAGATGGCGGTCTACACCGGGATCCTCTCGGTCGCCCAGTCGGACGCGGGACTCGCCGTCGTCATGGGACACGAGATCGCGCACGCTCTCGAACGGCATGGCACGTCGGCCGTCTCGAAGCAGATGGTGCTGCAGTACGGCAGCGTGATCGCAGCCGGAGCGATCCTGGGCGGCGAGGGTACGGATTCCGAGATGGCGGGCATGGCGATCGCCCTGGCGACCTCGTTGACGACCCTGCAGTTCGGGCGCAGCGCCGAGTACGAGGCCGACCTCGTGGGCCTCGAGATCATGGCGCGGGCGGGCTACGACCCGCGCGAGGCCGTCGGCTACAGGCAACGCATGGACGCGTTGGGAGGCGCGGCGGGCCCCGAATGGCTGTCGACGCACCCTTCGAACGCGAACCGCATCCGCCAGATCCAGGAAGCCCTGCCGGGCGTCATCCCGCTGTACGAAGCTGCACGCTGAGTCGCCCGCTGGGCTGTTCACTGGGCTGTTCACTGGGCTGTCCGCTGGGCCGTAGGTTGGGCCGTCCGCTGGGCCGTCCATGGAGCCACCCGGGGCTCCTGGTGCCGTCGGTGGGGTGAGCGAGCCCCATGGGGCCCATCCGCCGGGGAGCTCCAGGATGTCGGACACGGATCGCGGAGGCTCGTTGTGAACAGATTCGTTACGTGCATAAGTCTAGTCCTACACTCGACTTGAAATGTACCCTTCGTTCCAGAACGGCTCGGGAGGACGGAACTCCCTAGCTTGTTGCCGCTGAAGAGAACGCCCACACGGATGCCCAGGTGGAGGACCTCTCCTGCCCCGCGCCCCCCGCCCCCCCCCCCCCCGGGCCGGCCCCCCCCCCGGGGGGGCGGGGGTGGGGGGGGGGGGGCGCC
>JAJDEX010000506.1 GCA_029259575.1 Planctomycetota bacterium
GTTCGAACGTGCCGATGTCGCTGACGGTTCTCTCCTGAGTGAACGCGCGGTTCATGCCGAAGCCCAGCTCGCGCAGCCAGACCTCGACGACTGGGGTGATCGGGTGCTCAGGGCGGTTGACCGTGAACGAGGTGTCGCCGCAGAGGGAGATTCGCACGCGGCCGTGCATGGCCTCCAAGTCGGTAGACTCGGTGAACACCTCGCCGATCGGGTACTGCCCACCGATGTTCTGCATGCCGTGTAGTCGCCGATGTTGACCTTGGCCGGTTCGAAGGCGGCGGGGTAGATCAGTTGCTCGCCGCCGCTGTCGACGACGGCGGTGCGCGACGCGTTGATGCGATCCTTCAGAGCGTGTCCGACGCCGCGGAAGTAGTCGGGGTCGTAGGCGAGCGCGTCGACGTAGACCTCGGTCTCGTCCCCGGTCATGCGCGCCAGGTGCGGGTGCTCGACGACCTTGAGCGAGCGGCGGAACAACTCGATCCGGATGCGGAACTTGTCCAGGCGGAAGCTGGTCGATTGGATCAACACGACGAGGTCGCCCTCGTTCAACTCCGCGAAGGCCTCCAGGATCGCCGCCGGTTCGGTCGCGTCGAAGTCGAGGAACGTCGCGTTCGGCAGCGCAAGCCGATAGGCCGCATTCAAACCCCGCGCCAGCTCACTCTGCGTATCCGCCACGACGACAGCCCGCTGCGGCGCATCGTGCTCTATGGCGTAACGCAGAACGTCGCGCAGATTCTGGGCGGCGGTTCGCACTACGTCGGTCGTGAGCTCGGGAGACATATCGAACAGTATGACAAGCCGCAGCGGGCTCCGGCCCGGTGTTCGCGCGAGCGCTGCGCCCGACGTGGATCGGGGCGCCTGTTGCTGGAATCGCTTGGAACTCCGCACGGACCCGTGGTGGGGTGGTAACGTGCCGCCGCCCCGATCCGCGCGGGCACGTTCATGACTCCGCTTCCTCTCCTTCAGGGCTATCCCGACGAGCTTCAGACGCAGGCGGAGGCTCTGTTGGCGAGCGGCAAGATGGGGGCGATGCTCGAGCAGCGCTACCCCGAGACGCACCGCGTGCGGTCGAACAAGGAGCTCTTCACCTACGTCCAGGACCTGAAGGCGCGCCACATGCGCACCGCGCCACAGCTGGCCAAGGTGTCGTTCGACTCCCGCCTGCGCTCGGTCCAGAACGCGCTCGGTCTGCACGTGACGTCCCAAGTGGTGCACGGGTCGAAGCTGCGCAAACGCCGTGAACTGCTCGTCGCGAGCCTGTTCAAGGACGCGCCGGCCGCCTTCCTGCGCATGATCGTCGTGCACGAACTGGCGCACATGAAGCACAGCGAGCATGACAAGGACTTCTACAAACTCTGTTGTCACATGGAGCCCGACTATCATCAGCTCGAGTTCGACCTGCGGCTCTACCTGACCCAGCGCGAGCACGAAACGAACCCGTCCACCGACCCGAACACACCGTGACCGACGCCTCCGCCTTTCAGTCCTTGGCTACCGCCCTGGGCGCCGACATCTCGATGGAGGGTGCGCAGCGCCTGTTGGCCTATCTCGACGCGATGCTGGACGAGAACACGCGGGTGAACCTGACCGCCGTCCGCGATCGCGAGGCCGCCGTGATGTTCCACGCGCTCGACTCCGTCGCCCTCGGATGCATTGGTCTCGAGCGCGTGCCCAGGAAGGCGCTCGACATCGGGACCGGCAACGGGTTTCCCGGCGTGGCGATCGCTTGCCTCTTTCCCGGCGCGCACGTGCTGTTGATGGACCGCACGCTCAAGAAGCTCAAGGCGATCACGCGCGCGCTCGAGGCCGCCGGTTTCGACCTCAGCCAGTTCGACACCGTGCAGATGGATGCCGCGGAGGCTCCCGCCCACGGCCACAACGGTCAGTTCGACCTGATCACCACGCGCGCCGTCGGGCCGCCCGTCGAGATGGGGCGCCTCGCCTCACCCTTGCTGGCGTCGCGCGGGCGACTCGTGACGTGGCTCAGCGACGAGACCAAATCGCCGCAGACGTTCAAGGGTGGCCTGCACCGCGTGGGTGAGGTGACGTACACGTTGCCCGAGCCCGCGAATCGTGTCCGACGGCTCGCGCACTACGGATTCTGAGCGCGGAACGCGCTGCAGTTCCTGATCGCCGGCGCGCTACGGCTTCCGACCAAGGACACCGCACGCGCCACCGCGTCAGGCCTCCACGACTTCGCAGTCGCCGACGCCCTCACCCCAGAACGCGTCGACCAGCGCGACGTGCGGATCGCCGTGCAGCTCGGCAAGCAGGTTCAGGACGAACCAGGCCGGGATGCCCAGGACCTCGGCGAGCTGCATCACCTCGTCGTCCAAGGTCTTGTCGTCGTCGATCAAGCGCTCCCCGTCGTCTCCCTCGTAGCTGCCGTAGTCCACGAAGAAGTGCGAGGCCTCGACCGCGCTGCCGATGCCCATCGCGCGCAGTTTCGCGACGTTCTCGCCGACGTAGTTCGCGAGCAGCGCCGCGTCGATCCAGACGACCACGCGTCGCAACGGGAGTCCCGTCTCGACCAGGATGCGCACGGGGTCGGCGTAGGCCAGGTCGGTGACCGTCGTGATGCCGACCTCGCGCAGTTGGGCCAGAGCGTCCGTGCCGATGGCGGGCACGCGATCCTGCAACCGTTCCTGTTGGGGCGCGGCGGGCGTCGAGGCTCCGAACTTGAGCTGCTCGAGCGCGCGCCGGTTCAAGTACAGCCGCACATCGCGGATCGGGAAGGCCGAGATCGCGAACGCGAGGAACGGCATGACCGACTGCATGACGAGCAACGAGAACGCGTAGCCGAGCGGAACGCTGGCCAGCATGCGGAAGGCGGCGTCGGCCAAGGTGTCGGGGACCAAGGTGCGGCGCGTGCCACGATCGATGACCTCGTACAGGGACCAGACCCAACCTCCGAGGAAGGCGAAGATCGCGGTGGTGGGGATCCTGGCTGCACCGGTGGTGGATTCGCTTCCGACAGCGAGGATCCAAGCGGCTACCGCGACCAATCCGATTGCCGAAGGCAGGAACGCGAACAGTCCCAAGCGCAGGTAGCGGCTGGGGCGGTGGAAGTCCTCGAACCTGCGCAGCACCTGCAACACGTGGTTGCTGGAGATCCGCGTTCCCGGACGGAAGACCGCCAAGTAGCACGCCGCCACCTGGGGCGTCAGGATCTCGCGAAGCTCGTCGCGGCGCGTGGGCACGACGTGCCGTGCGTAGTAAGCGACGTACCCCGGGATCGCGGCGAGCGCGACCCCCAGGCCGATCCAGATCAGCGTTTCCATGTCCCCTCCGACAGGTCTTGGTGCGGTGCCCAGGTGTGATGCGTGGTGCTTGGGATCTCGGCGCCTGTGCTCGACGCCGCGGTCCCGGCGCGCATGGTACTCGCACGGTCCCAGGTTGGACCTTCCGGCGCCTACGAAGATGTGCGGAGGAGGCTCGCGTCGATGTCCACATCCGGGATTGCGACGAAATGCCGAACGGGCGAGGGGGCCGGCACACGTGCCCGTTACGCAGGATCCCGTCTTTACCTGAAGGAGTCCTGGGAGCCTTGACGAAACGCTAGGAGCGGTGTTCTATGAACCCTGGCAGCGTGTACCGGGAAGGAGCGTTCCCAGCGCCCGAGTTCGGGTCGCAGCTCCACCCGATTCTCCCACGCCAACTCTCCGTCCACGCGATGCATGCGTCGACGCGCATTTCGACATCACATCAATAGAGTCTCGATGAAGTACTCGGCACGAACAACAGTTCTGGCTTCTCTCCTAGCCGCCGCGGTCGGCCTCACGTCCTGCTCCTCCCCCGAGGACGATCGGACGGTGGCCCAAGCGGAAACGCCCGCGGATCCCTATGCGGACCAGGTCGGCAAGGACTTCGAATGGGTCGAGGAGGGCGAGTTCGATCATGCGAGCATCCCCGTGCTCGACGGCGTCGTCTGGTACGGAACCTGGGAGGCCGCGATGGCCGAGCAGGAGCGCACGGGCAAGCCGGTGATGTTGCACATGGGGAGTCCCCGGTGCCGCAACACCTGCGTGCCCGGGGCTTGGTGAAACGCCACAGATCTTCTCAGAAGGCGTGTCCTTCTGAACCCTGAGGTCATCGAGGCCTCGCGCGATTTCGTGAACGTCCGCCTGAACAGTTGGTTGGACGAACAGAGCGTGGAGCGCTTGCACACCGTTGCAGGCGACACGTTCTCTGGTGAAATGAACTCTGTGAACACCGTGTTCTGCATGTTCGAGCCCGATGCACCCGGGCTCTCGGCAGACTCGTTCCCTTCGCACTGGGACATCTACTACGGCACGCGGCCGGGTCGCCGTTACCCCGCCTGTGGCAGCCCGCCCATTCGGGATCGCGCCAAGCGCCTGGAGTTCACCCGCCAACGGCGGATGGAGGACCTGGGTCTCGACGACGTGGACCCCGAGGTGATCGAACGTCTCGTCTGGGAACTCGAGAACGGTGCGACCGGTGAGGGCGTCGCCAAGATCATGCGTGGCATGATAGAGCGCGCCGGCATCCAGGACACTGAGCCCTCGGGCTCGCCGGTCCTGCCGGTCATGCCCAACCTGGCCGAGACCATCAACTTCGGTTCGACGGACTCGCGTGGCGTGCTCGTGATCGTCGGCTCCGAGGAGTCGACGGCCAACGCGCGCAAGCAACTGGCGATCCTCTTGCACGAGCCCGGCATTGCAGGTCGCATCCATGCGGTCGCGATGACCGAGACCGAGTGGCAGACCGCGCAGTTCAGCCGTCAGGTCGAAGCCGGTGGCTTCCAGCACGGCGTGGCCTTCCTGGGCTCCGATCCGTACGGCCTCACCGCCAAGCTCCAGCAGGAACTCTCCGCCGACGGCGACCTCGAAACGCTGCGCAAGGAACTGCAACACAGTCTGGCCGTGTTCCGGGCGACGTGGGCCAAGAAGGACCGCGTGACGCACCTGAAGGAAGGCCTCGCCGATGGCGTGCAATGGAGCGAATACGTGCCGGGCAAGGCAGGTGTCGCCGAGTTGGTCCCCGACGAGACGAACGACCACGTCGTCGAAGTGCGCGGGCAGATCGAGCGGGACAAGCGCGCCGGCGAGAAGACTCCCGAGTGAGGTTCGCCTCGAGCTGAATCCCCGGCCTGGGGTTCAGAACTCCGAGACTCCTAGCCTGAGCCTCAGCATCCAGGTCCTTCGTTCGCGGAGGACCAAGATGCTGGGGCTCAGCTTCTTGGGACCCAGCGTTTGGAGACCCAGCGTTTGGATACCCAGCGCCTTCAGGCTCAGAAGCCCAGCGTGTCGAGGAAGCGCGCGACCTCGACCTGAACGTCGTGCGTATGGCGCACGATGAGGAATCCGTTCGCCGCTTCGATGGAGACGCCGTCGTCGTCCCACGTGCCGACCGCGATGTTGTCCTGAACCAGGGTCGCGACGTCCTCTTCCTCGATCTGTTTCGTCGACTCGCCGATCCCACCGAACGGACCGCCACCGTCGTCGTCCTCGATGTCGTCGATGAGGCGGAGGCGATCGATGCGCGGCCCGATGAAGTCGACGCGCGCGTACGTCAACGGGCGAATGTCATGCATTCGCAAGGACATCCGATGACCCGCTTTGGCCTTCGTCGTGAAGATCACGGCCTCGTGCCGCACGACCCAGACGAGTTCGTCGGGGGCCAAACGCTGGATCGCATTCAGCGTGCTGTGAACGCTGATCGGGTTCGTGCAGTCCAGGTTGCAGGCGATGCCGGAGTCCTCGAAAGCGCGCTCGGCGGAAGGGTGGACCAGGATCGGCAGCCCGGTCTGATCGACGATCGCCTGCACGACGACCTGAAGGCTCGTCTCGTCGCCCCACTTCAGTCCGTGGATGCGCGTCGAGCGCAAGTCGTTGCGCAGTTCGCGCGTGAGGACGGCGTGGCTCTTGTCTTCGGTGCTCGGTCGAGCGGCGGTCGTTCGCGGCTCGAAGCGGACCGGAGCGACCTGGGTCCATCCGGACGCGGCTTCTTCGGGGGCTTCCTTCACACGTGCGTCGGGGCGCGAGCCGGTCACGCTCGCATTTGGGCCGAACAGGCGGTCGTACCGCGATTGCGTGGCGCAGGAGCAGCAGAGCAGGATCGAGAGCAGAAGCGGAGTCGGCTTGTTCATGGCGGTGTCCTTTCCCGTCCTACCGACCAGGTGGAGGTCGGGGACACCGAATCCGCGATGGGTCCTGGACATACGGTTTCGAGTCACGGCAACGCATGTCCCACGAGCCGCATGGGCCTAGCCGCTCAAGGCGTCCTCGAAGATCGCCACGGCGGCTTCCAGCGAGATCCGTAGCTCGGCGTCGCGTACGCCCTCGCCATCGCTGAAGTTGTCGTTGAACTTGGGCAGGCTGAACGTCGCGGCCAGCTGGGCACCCATCCGCGGGAAGGTCGCTTCGCCCGCGGCCAACACGGTCGCTCCGCCGCGAGCGCCCGGCGAGGTCGCCATCAACAACATCGGCTTGTTGGCCCAGACCTTCGGTTCGATCCGCGAAGCCCAGTCGTAGAGGTTCTTGAACGCCGCGGCGTACGAGCCGTTGTGCTCGGCCAGCGACAGCACGATGCCGTCGTGATCTCGAATCGCGTCCAGGAACGCGCGCGCGTCGGCCGGGTGTCCGTTCGCCGCTTCCTCGTCGCTGCTATAGATCGGCAGGCTGTAGCTGCGCAGGTCGAGCGCCGTGACGTCCGCATCCTGCACCTGTCCAGCGACGTGAACGGCGAGTCTGCGGTTGATCGAGGTGGAGCTGGTAGAGGCTCCGAAGGCGAGAAGCTTCATGGCTTGAGGAGAGTAGGGTCGGGTCGTCTCGAGCTTGGCCCGGACGCGCGGCAACGTAGGCCCGCCATCGTATCGACGGCACCTCCCACCGTGGGGTGGTCGCCCGGAGTCGTCCTTCCGGCGAGCATCAAGGTCTGCAGTCCAGCATGGATGCCGTTCGCGTACCGACCCCTCCCGGAACGCGGCCGCCATGTCCTTGTCGCCACCGTGCGCTTCTGGAGCGTGTCGGTGGAAGTCATGACGTGAATCACGCGAGGGTCACTTCACCCCGTACCTGGCCTGAGCACGTCAGGCCGCTTGACTAGCAGGCTTCGGGCTGGCCTCAGGTTCCCTTGGCGCGCGACTTGCACACCATTGTTCCGGCGAGCCACGCGACGAGCAAGTAGAGCGGCAGTTCGATCTTCATCCAAGCAGGCCCGTGATAGATGGTCATCGCTGCGATGCCTCCCGCGAGCGAGAGGACGCCGATGATCATGGCGAGCAACATCGGGCGCGACGCACCGGTCTTGGCTGCGACCCAGCCCCCGACGAACGCCTGACCGACGTGCGCGAGCATGATGATCACGAAGGCCGTCGTGGGCAAGGATTCGAGGTAGCCGTTGTAGGCCTCGGTGTCCTTCGGATCCAGGCCTTCCGGCAAGGGGTAGAGGGCCAGGCTGGCGTAGATCAACGCCATGTTGGCGGCCATTCCAGCGACGATACCGAGAAGAACGGCAAGGATGTTTCGAATCATGTGGGGGGGACCTCGGCACCAAGCATAGGGCCCCGAGGGTGCCGGCGTGCGGCGACCCAGCATGATTGCATCAGAACCGTCATCTGCG
The DNA here is from genome assembly GCA_029259575.1 of Planctomycetota bacterium. Lineage (GTDB taxonomy): Bacteria > Planctomycetota > UBA1135 > UBA1135 > JAJDEX01. Next base: position 7,585 of record JAJDEX010000506.1, read on the forward strand.
ACGTGGCGTGTGGCGTGAGTCCCGTTCGAGAATGCGCTGGGCGTCCTCGATCGACCACACCTGTTGGCGCAGAACGCCGTCCTCGTTCACCCCGAGCTGGATGGTCCGAGACGCGACCGCATCACCCAGATAGCTCGTCGCATCGAACTCCACCCGGCCGTCCTCGAGAACCGTCCATGTTCCCTCGTGCACGCCGCCATCGGCCGTGAGCGCAAGACCGCGCAATCGTCCCGTCCCCGTGTGGTGATAAGCGTATGCATCGAGCACGAGGCTGCGATCACCCTGCATCGTCACGGCGTGGGACTGGACATGAACGTAGTCCGCATGGGGAATCCACTCGACCGTCGTCTCGATCGTGGTGCTCCTGGAATCGATCGAGGTCGTCCACACCTCGTCGATCATGGGAGTCAGTGCCTGCAAGAACATCGTGGGCTCCGGAGCGTGTTCGATGCCGTGCACGACTCGCTCGGCGATCGTGTTCGAGCGTTCGAGCTTCAAGGCGACGAGGGTTTCGTATCCGGAACCCGTGTCCTCCAACAGTTCGTCCACGTACGCGTCGGGGCCGTCGAACGTCCAGCGCGTCGCCATGGTTCGAGGTCCTGGTGTCTGATGCAGCGTGAGTTCCGCATGGCCGGACGTGCCATCGAATGTCATCGGGCCTTCGCCCACACCACGCGCATAGGGGGATAGACCGAGGCTGCGGATCTCCTCGAGGCCCGGATGCCAGTAGTACACGTGCAGCGAGCGCCAAGGCTCACCTCCCGCCCCCGAACCGTCGGTCACCCTGGTGATCGAATGCTCGCCGGGTCCCCAGGACCACGTGTGATACATGCTGGTTCCGCTCTGGAACGTGACTTGCCATTCACCCGGCAGCATGCACGCGAAGCTCGCCATGTGGTCGGCGCCGGCGTCCGGCTCGCGCGTCTCCGCGGCATGGCAGGAGAGCGAGAGAAGGGACAGGAGAAGCGTGGGGAGGGTGTGGATCGATCGCATGATTGGAATTCGGGGTTCCTTCGGATGTCGGCATCGTCATCCGGCCTTGCGTCGATCTCGGCCAAGCTCGAAAGCGACCGCCACTCACCAGACCACGATCGCTAGAGGCGGGTGTGCGGTGCTCCCATGTGCGCTCCCAAATGGGAGCCGACGTCGAGTCTCATCGTGTTTCGTGGTCGGATTCAAGATCGTGCTCGGGATATCGAAACTGCGGACCAGTTCGATACTTCACGACCATGAGTACCGGACGATGGTCCGAGATCAGCGGTTCGTCGAGCACATCGATCGACACGACCTCGAAACGATCCGCCGGCCGATACAGGATGAAATCGATCTCGGACGTCGGGGCGGTGGACGAGAACGTGAATCGGTCCTCGCCCTTGTCCGCGTTCGTCCAGTGATTCTCGATCACGTCGAGCACCACCGAACCCGGTTCGGAGTTGAAGTCACCGGCGACGATCATGGGGAGCGAGCACCCTGCGTAGATGTCGGCGAGGGCCTGGGCCTGCGCGAGTCGCTCCGCTTCGCTCGCATAGAAATGAACGCCACACAGAAGCAGCTGGTCGCCGCAGGGTAGTTGTACGCGTGCGTCGAGCGCCGTGCGCGGTTCGGCACCCTCGGGCAGAACGTGATTGGTCGACTCGAGGATCGGATACCGCGACAGCAATCCCATGCCGTACTCGCCGCCCTGATACGGCATGAACGCGCCGAACGCGGCGTGCATTCCTGTGAGCTTCTCCAGCTCGGCCATCTGGTCGATCCCCCCGGAGCGCGTACAGCCGTTGTCGATCTCCTGCAGCGCGACGAGGTCCGGATCGAGCCTCCGTATCAGCTCCGCGGCCCGCGTGAGGTCGGTGACGCCGTCATTGCCGTACCCGCGTTTGATGTTGTAGCTGAGCACCGTGAGCTCGAGCGAATCGTCCGGAGAAGATGCGCAAGCCGTGCACGCGAGGAGCAGGAGGGCCGTCCATTTCATGCGGGTCACCATAGGTGTGAGGCCCGCATGCGGTCACGTCGATTCCTGTCTGGACTCGAAGGTCGGCGGACCTAGTGCTCCAGCGCGGTCAACGTCCGAATCTGTTCCGCGAGGACCTCGGCGTACCCGAGATGAAGGTTGTGGCCCGCGCGGGGCAGCGAGACGACCCGTACCTCCTGGGCGTTCACCAGACGCTCCTGCAAGTAGGCGACCGTCGCATCGTGCGGACAAACCGGGTCCCATGTGCCGTGCACGATCACGACGGGACACGTGACCCGATCCAGCAGGGGCTCCATCACGCGATTCTCGTCGGTCAGCGCCAGTAACTCGGCGTTCGCGACCTCCCAGGGCTCGGGGACGATCGGCGAGATCCATTCGACCGCGCGCCGCAGCCACTGGGCATCCTGCATGTACGCATCGCAGGCTCCGGCGACGAGCACGATGCCACCGATTCGATCGGATTGATCGACCGCAGCACGCAGAACGACGGGGCCGCCGTACGAGTGGCCCACGAGAATCGGCTTGCGTCCATCGGTCGGTTCGAGAAATGGCACGAGGGCCGCAGCTTGTTCCGCGAGGGAACCGTGCACACCCGACGACGAGTTGCCATAGCCCAACCGATCCACGGCCACGACGTTCGGTGGCAGGCTGGCGCGGTGCCCTTGGATCAGCTTGGTCCAGCACGAAGCGTCCGCGGGGCACCCGTGCACGAGGACGACGGCGCCTGAACCGTCACTACCAGTGGACGTCGTGTACGCAAGGGTGTCCCCGTTCGGCAATCGGGCGAACTGGTCCGCAGGCGACACGCCACTCGCGACCACTGCGTAGATGCAGGCGTACACGACGATCACGAAACCCGATATGACGCATGCCACGCGGCGCTTGTGGGTCCATGCCCATCTCACGGGGGTCGTCCAGCTGTGCGTTGGGTGTTCCATGACTCAACCGGGTGATTGGGAATCGGCCGGTCGAATTCCACAGGCGTGAGTCGGGGCTCCGAGACCGCCGTACCAAATCGATCCGCGTTGGCGCAGTGAGCCCGATTCGAGGCACGAGCGACCCCTACGGCCGTGTGCGGCCATTTCCACCTTGCTCGGATCGAGACTCCGGCCGATCCCTTCCGTTTCGCCTCAGGACGTACCCGGGAGTTGGCGAAGGGTGTTTCAGCAACGGAGTCCCGATGCCTGTGGATATGGGTCCACGGGGGACGAGCCGTGCGGGGATATACCGACATGAAGCTACACAGAAGGGTTGCGGGGGTTCGAGCAGGATTCACACTCCTCGAAGTGACGATCGCCATGGCGGTTCTCGCGATCGCTTACACCGGCTACTCCAAGTCGGTCATCTCCTCGATGCAGGCCGCCCGCGCGAACCGCGAGAGTGCGTTGGCTTCGGCCGCCGCACGCCAGGTCATCGCGGAGCTCCAGGCCAGTCCTTTCGACCAGGTCTGGGCGCTCTACAACGATGATGGCGCCGACGATCCGGGTGGCGCAGGCACGGCGCCGGGGCCGCACCTCGACGTGCAGGGCTTGGAAGCCGTGCAGGGGGACGCCGATGGGATGGCTCTCGAGGTCATGCTTCCGGCCACGATCGTCGCCGGGGTTCCTCAGCTGCGAGAAGACGTGAACATCATTCCCCTGGGTTGCCCGAGGGACTTGACCGGGGACGGAGTGATCGACGCGAACGACCACGCTTCCGACTATCAGATCCTGCCGGTCATGGTCCGTGTCCGTTGGCGCGGGCAAGCGGGTACGGCGGTCTATGAACTGCGGACCTCGTTGGTGAACATCTGATGAAGCGGAACAAGCACATTCGCGGCAATCGCCGCAGCGGCATGACCCTGGTCGAGATCATGATCGCGATGGGCATCGGCTCCGTCCTGTTGGGAAGCCTCGTCTCTGTGACACAGTCCAGCCAGGACGCCTATCAGTCCTCCCTGCGGCCGCTCGAGCTCGAAACGCGAGCCCGCCGGGCGGTCGCGGACATCGTCGACGAGTTGAAAGGCATCAACGTGCTTTCGATGTGGGACGAGGACCCGACTTCGGTCTTCGGTGTGAACCGCATGAAGTACCGTCACGTGACCGGTATCGATGCGAACGGAGCTCTGGTGTCCGGAGTCGAGAACCGTCTGCAGTGGATGCGGGATCCGCAGGAACTCGACGACGACATCGACAACGATGGAGACGGACTCATCGACGAGGGACGTGTCGTGCTGACCCGCGATGAGGGCGGACCTTCGGAGCGTCAGGTCGTGCTGTGCCACGGTGTTCCCGAACTCATGGAGGGGGAACTCGACAACGTGGCGGACGACAACGGCAATGGAATGGTCGACGAGACGGGGTTCATGCTCCGCCGCGAGAATGCGCTCGTCACGGTTTGGATCACGGTCGAGGGCATGGGAGGCGACGGACGATTGGTCCAGCGCTCGGTGGAAACTTCGGTTCGATTGAGGAACGGTCTATGAAGAACATGAACACCCAGAATTCGCGACGTGGATCGGCCACGATCGGGGCCCTCGTACTGATGTTGGGCTTGGCCTCCCTCTCGATGTCGTTGCTGGCC
>JAJDEX010000507.1 GCA_029259575.1 Planctomycetota bacterium
CCCCGGCCCGCCCCCCCGGGGGGGCCGGGGGTGGGGCGCGAACGTTTCAGCGATGTACTGAACAGTGCCTGGCACCGTATGCGACGGGCACCGTATGCGGCGTATGCGCGTACCTCAGTTCCCGATCACGTCGCCCGCATCGCCGCCGATCTCGCCATCGGCGTCGAGCCACGAGTTCAGGATCAAGCCGTTCACGGGATCCGCGAGCCGCATCAGGATCGAGGCGCCCAACGGACCGGCCAGGTTCGGGTTCGTGGAACCGTCGCGGTGGCTGGAGCCTCCGGGCGTCAACAACGCGTGGTTGCTGGAGCCGTTCGAGGACCCCGTCTCCGTCACGATGCGATCCAGGTCGAAGAACACGCGCAACGGGTCGAACACGGTGCTCGGCGGCACGTTGTCCGTACCGGCTCGATCGTTGTGATCGTCCAACGGGTTGACCGGCGCGCCCTGTTCGTCGAACAGGAACAGACCGCTGCCCAAGCCGGCGACCTGGTGCACCCACAGGGGTGAGTTCAGCTGGTTGCCCGGGTTCAACCCGATGTGATCACGCAGGAGGTCGAAGTCCAGGCTGCCGTAGTCGCCCGTCCGGATCGCCGTGCGGAACGTGTCGTACTCGGGGCCGAACGCCGTGATGGCGTCATCGGTCAAGTGACATGCGACGCAGTAGCGCGGTCCCTCGTCGGTCGGCTGAACCTTGCCGCGGACCGAGTGGGCCATCATCGCGTTGTGGCTCATCGACGGGAACGCCGTGGCCGGGTTCGCGCCGGTCGAGTTGCGGTCCGAGAACGCCGTCCGCTCGGAGCGGTCGTTGTTCCGGTCCTCCCACAGGAACCACATCTTCGTGTTCGGACTGACCTGCGTGATCTTGTCGTGCGCGTTGACGCCGAGCTGGAAGAACACGGGTGACTGGTAGACGAAGTCCGCTTCCTTCTCGCGGAACACGATGCGCTCACCGGTGATGTTCGAGAAGTTGTTGCCTGTGTTGTACTCGCCTTCGAGGTGACACCCCATGCAGGTGTTCGTCCACGAGGAGTGACACGAGACACAGTTCATCTTGTCGGCGTGCGCAAATCCGGTGTGCGGACTGGCCGACTGTTGCGGCCCGATGCCGGTCGCCGGGCTACCGTCGTCGCGACCCATCGCGAAGGATGCCTTCTCGCTGTAGATCGGGTCCCCGCTCGTCGGATGCAGGCGGCCGGTGTCGACCACGTAGTCCCGCGTCTGCGGCAAGTAGTGCAGCGCCCCGTCGAGGCGGCTCTTCAAGTAGTAGTGCCCGTTGATGTTGCGCGTGACGTGGCGCATCGGGTTCCCGCCCGAGTCGACGCCGATCGTGGCCGCGTCGCCGTCGTAGGTCGTACCCGCGATCGTGTCGGCGTAGCTCCCCACGGAACCGTGACAGTCCTCGCAGGCGATCGAAACGCTCTGCTCCATGCGACTCGCCAGATCGGTCCCGGGCGACGTCGGATCGCCACCGTGCATGTCGTGGCTGCCGTGGCAGTCGATGCAACCCATGCCCGCTTCGTGGTGCACGTCGGCCGGGGTGTCGTCACGCCCGTCGCCGTCGTAGTCCTCGAACAGGAGGTACTGGTTCGCGTTGCGACCGTTGAACGTGTGGTTCCCGATCGCCGGATCGAACAGTCGCGTGTCCCCGTGCGTGCCTTGCCAGCTGACCGGTTGAGCCGGGTACTGGTTGCCGAAGCGCACGTCCTGGTTCTGATCGAGGCGGATGCCCCAGAACTGCATGACCGTGCGGTTCGACCCTTGGTGGCATCCGGCGCACGTGTGATCGTCGATGCCCTGCATCGAGTGGCCGTTCGACATCGTCTTCGCGACGCTGACGATCTGGTGACTCCGCACGTGCGGACGTTCCGGATCGTCGATGTCGTCCACGTCGAGCGGCTCGAGCTTGTTGACGTTCGGGTCCGAGGTCCCCGCGCGACCACTCAAGCTGTACGGCATGTGACACGCCGTGCAACCGGACGAGCGGAAGTCGCCATAGCGGTTGTTCGCGCCCGAACTGCCCAGGTGGCAATCGCCACACGTGAACGCGACCTGTTCGTGGTACAGGTTCGCCAGAGCGGAACCCGTGACGAGGCGGCCGTCCGCGTGCGTGTCGTCCGCGACCTCGGCCACGTCGTAGTCGGGGTTGTTGTGGATGTCCGTGGGACCGTTGGCCCCGCGCACGCTGAAGACCGGGTACTCGATCAACCTCGCCACCTGACCGATCGAAGCCGTGAACGGATCGAAGGCCAGGTTCTCGACGGCCCGGAACGCAAGGTCCGAAGCCGTTCGCTCGTACAGCCCGACGTTCTCGGGAACCTGGTTGTCCACGCCGGCCGCGAACATCGCGCCGCCGAGCATTCCGGTCTGGGTCGCCAGCAGGCTGCCGTTCACGCACTCCGCGTGACCGCCGTGACACGCTCCGCAGCTCTCTCCGGTGCTGACCACGCGCAGGTCGCCAGGGTTCACGAACTTCAGGTACTCGAGCGCGGTGTGGGTCTGCCCGTTGACCGTGTAGTCCGGGAACTTGTCCATCCCGGTCAGCGTCAGCTTGTTGAAGTACGCGGTCGCGTTCTGGTCCTGGAAGTCCCGGTCGCCGACCTCGGGCGGAGGCGGCACGTGGCTCGAAGCCATGTCGAACCCGTCCGGGTTGCCGCCGTGACAGACCTCGCACTCGAGGTCGTCCGCGCCCGGGAACGGATGCGGGTTCTCGATGCCCGGACCGTTGTAGTTGTGTTGCAGCGTGCCGTTATGACACTGCATGCAGGAGGACACCGTCACCGGTGACAGGGACCCCGTGTCCCCGCTGCATGCTGTCAGCCAAGTCGCTGTTACGGCGAGGCTCAAGCCCAGCCCGATCTTCCACACACCCACAGTCCCGTCTCCTTCGACCCAGATACCCCTGCGCCAGGGTTCCTTGCAGCAGCCCCGCATATGGGGCCGCCGATCCGCGCTGCCCCCTCATCGACGCGATGCGACGCGGGACTGCAGTCCGAGATATCTAGAATCCCGGATCGATCTCCGCCTGGCTCCAGGACGTCGGCTGGTGGCATTGATCGCAGCGATTCACCCAACCGAGACCGACGTGGTTCGGATTGAGAGCGTTCGCCAGGTCGTTCGTGTGGCACCCGAGACAGTCGGTGGAGACCGGCACGAAGCGTCCGACCTCGGCACCCTCGTGACAGTTGCGGCACGAGACCGAGGCGTGGGCGCCCTCCAGAGGGAAGCGCGTGCGTTGGTGCACCACGAACATGTCGGAGGGCCGCCACGTCGTCTCGTTGTGACACTGGGTGCAGTCGGAACCGAGTTGACCCTGGTGGATGTCATCGTGGCAACCGGCACATCCACGCAGCGCGAAGGTGGCGACGGGGCCGCGATCGTTGTGGCAGCGCAGGCACAGCGCCTGATCGTGCGCACCGTTCAACGTCACGCCCGTCTCGGCCGCGTGGTCGTAATGGAAGTCGTCCCGCAGTTGCGACCAGTCGCCACCCTCGTGACAGGCACTGCAGTCGTCCGGGAACGTGTCGTGCGGCACGACGGCACCCAGGCCGGCCCACCAACGATGGCGCTGAACGGCTTCGGAGCTCGTTGAGATACAAGCCACCAACACCAGATATCCGGTGAGCACCAGGGCCCACGCTCTACGTGTGTTTCGTTGTCGTTGCATGGTCATCAGACGCTCCTCTGCAGGAAGAAACCGAGG
>JAJDEX010000508.1 GCA_029259575.1 Planctomycetota bacterium
GGAGGGGCAGGCGGGTCTAGGGCAATGTTCGGGTGTGAATGTCATGGCTTCTGGTTGGGGGCCAGAAGCGGAGACCGACGTGAAATGGCTTCGGTATCGTGGTCTCTTGGAGATTCGTGCGGAGCGAGCTAGGCCAGTCTCCGATAGGATCCCCGCGTGAGCCCTGTACCGCATCGAACCTCGAGCCGTCCGCCGGTCGGGCGCATCGCCAGTTGGCGAGCGCGCGTCGAACGTTTCCTGACCCGGGACGTGTGGGCCCAGGACATCAGCCACCTGCCCACGTTCCGGCGGTGGCTCTACAAGGTGGCGCGCGTGGCGTACCTCACCGTGCGTGGTGCGACCGAGGACCGTTGCACGTCACGGGCGGCCGCGTTGACCTACGTCACCGTGCTGTCGATCGTGCCGTTGCTCGCGCTGGCGTTCTCGGTGGCGAAGGGACTCGACGCGTACAAGGACCTGCGCGAGTCCGTCATCACGCCGTTCCTCGAGGAGCTCGAGCCCAGTCAGAGTGCGTCCGGCGAAGCGATCGGCGTCGTGATCCCAGAGGCTGATTCTGGTGCCCCGTCTGATACCGAGACTGACACCACCGGCGAGGACACTGGCGAGGACACCCCCGGGGACGTCGCGGACACGGACACCGCAGACGGTTCCCTGGACGCCGCCGACGAGGGCGAGCAGACCGAAGGGATTCCGACCGAATCCGGTTCCCAGGCCAGCGGCCAGCTGCGTGAAGCCGCTGACCGCATCCTGGACCTGGTCGAGAACACCGACTTCGGCAGCCTCGGCGCGATCGGTCTCTTGCTGTTGATGTACACCGTGCTCAAGTTGCTCTCGTCGATCGAGGGCACCATGAACGACATCTGGGGCGTGCATCGCTCGCGGACGTGGACGCGCAAGGTCGCGGACTACATCTCGATGCTGGTCATCGTGCCGATGCTGTTGATGGCGAGCGCCGGCTTGACCGCCACGTTGAAGGGCGATTGGTTGCCCGAGGTCGTGCGCGACACCGGCTTCTACCGTTCGGGCATCCTGCCGTTGCTCAAGCTCTTGGCGTTGCTCGCGCCGGTCGTCGGGTTCACGTTCATCTACCTGTTCATCCCGAACACCCGCGTGCGCGTGCGTTCCGCCCTTTGGGGAGGCTTGCTCGGCGGGTTGCTGTGGCAGGTCCTGATCGTCGTCCACGTGCAGTTCCAGTTGGGCGTGGCGCGCACGAACGCCATCTATTCCACGTTCGCTGCGCTGCCCGTGTTCCTGGTCTGGCTGTTCATGGCGTGGAACATCGTGCTCCTGGGCGCGGAACTCGCTTGTGCGCACCAGAACGAACCGAACTACGGCCAGGTGGCGCGCGCGCGCGACTTCGACCCGCGTCTGCTCGAGTCCGTCGCCGTGCGGGCGATGGTGCGCATCGGCCAACAGTTTCGCGCGGGCGCGGATCCGTTGAACAGCGCGGACCTGTCCGATCGACTCGGCGTGCCGGTACGGACCGTGAACGACGTGCTCGGGCACCTCATCTCGAACAAGCTCCTGATCCAGGCCGACGCGGACGGACACCAGGACACGTATCTCGTGCCGGGGCGTTCCTTGGGGACGATTCGGATCCAACAGATCCTGGACGCGCTGAAGGGCCCGACGTCGGACAGTCGGCTGGATCCCCACGGCGAACTGGACAACTTCGCCGACCGCGCGCTCGAGCAGTTCCGGTCGCATCGCGACGGCGATGCATCGAACCGCGTGTTGTCTGAACTGCTGGATGCGCTGCCCGCCGACGAACCGGCGTGACCTTCGCGATCGTGCTAGGGTCGGAACCATGAGGTTCCTCGCTCTACTCGCACTTCTGAGCACTCCCGCCGTCGCCAGCGATTGGTTCGTCGATCCGGTCAACGGGTCGAACAATGACAGCGGGCTGGATCCGGCCAACGCATGGGGTTCGATCACCTACGCGTTGACCCAGGTGCCGACTGGGGCCCAGACGATCCGCCTGATGGAAGGGGTCTTCGACGTCGCCTCGGGAGAGCAGTTCCCGATCGCTCTCGAGGACGGCATCACCTTGCTGGGTGACGGAAACCCGCGAGACGTCGTCGTGCGCACCGACGGGACCGCGTTCCTGCTGGACGCAACGGTCGGCGACAAGTCCACGACCTTGAGTTCGTTCACGGTCGAGGGCGCGATGATCGGCCTGCGTGCCGAGTCCTATGACGGTCTCCTACGACCGACCGTGACCGGGATGCGCTTCGAGGACTGCGATACCGGCATCTCGTACTTCATCGACGTCGGCTTCACGGGGACGTTGAACCGGTTGCTCGTCACGCGTTCGACGTTCCAGGACTGCGCGCAGTACGGGATCCGTGGCTCCGGCGCGAGTTTCTTCCCGATCACGACCCTCATCGTCGAGGACTCCAGTTTCTTCCATTGCGGAACGGGCATGGCGCTCGCCGCGATCGGGGACTCACTGTCCCGTGGCACCGTGCGCCGTTGCCGGTTCCGCGGCAACACGTGGACCGGTCTCCAGATCGAGCCCGGCGAGAGTCGCATCACCGTCGAGGACTCCCTGATCACCGCGAATGCGAACGGGATTCGCAGTGACGCCTACGTCGAAGTGGTCCGATCGACCATCGCCGACAACGTCGGCGCCGGCATCCAATCCACGTTCCCGACGATCTTCGGGTTCGTCCAGAGCTCGATC
>JAJDEX010000509.1 GCA_029259575.1 Planctomycetota bacterium
GCAACGTCGACCTGGACCTCGTGAACGTGCTCGCTCTCGGGGTCCAACCAACGGACGGTCTGGCCAGGCTTGGGCGCCAACTCGATCGGAGCCAGGAGTTGCACGGCCCAGAGATCACGCCCCGGCCGGAACACGTTCCGCATGTGGGCCGGACTGGTGTCGAGCAGGTCGCCGAGCAACACGACGCGCCCCGCATCGTTGGGGACGTCGCCGCGTTGCAGCGCAGCGGCGAGGCCCTCCGTCCCCTGGGCCACGAGGCTCTCCAGGAACGGCATGAGCCGGGCCAGGTCGACCGATCGTCGCACGACCAGTCGTTGGCCACGAGCCAGCAGTTCGACGCGTGCGCCGGCGCGCACGCCCGACAAGGTCAACGCCGCGGCCAGTTCGGCCGCAGCCTGCAACTTGCCCGGCTCCCCCACGCCCATCGACGCGGAGGTGTCCAGCAGGATCGCCCAGCGCTCCTGGCCTTCGCGCTGCAACACGCGCACGAACGGCTGGTCCAGGCGCGCGAGCAGATCCCAATCGAGGTGCCGGACCTCCTCGCCCGCGCGATACGGACGATGCCCGACGAACGCGGATCCGCCGCCGTCCAGGTCGGCACGGCCCTGCCCTTCGCGGCGCTCCCGCAGGGCGGCCGTCTGCAGCACGAAGCGCTCGATGCGACGGACGACGTCACGCCCCAGGCTCACGCCCGGGTTCGGAAGGGGCGGACCGGAACGCGATCCGGCGCTCGCTTCGGCGCTCACTTCGGCGCTCAAGCTCCCGGTTCGCGGCGGACGGCCACGATCGTCATGTCGTCCTCGCGCATGCCGCCCGAGAAGTCGAGCACGGCTTCCGCAAGTTGTTCGCAGAGCGCCTGGGCGCCGCCTCCCGCGTAACCGACGTCGGAGAGGATGGCTCGCAAGCCGCTCTCCTCGAACAGCCGGTCGGGCTTCGCAGGGTGGCGCGCCTCGAGCAATCCGTCGGTGAACATCAGCAGGATGTCCCCGGGCAGGAGCTGGAACTCACCGCCGGTTTCGTATTCGAAGTCGTCCATGAGGCCGATCGCAGGCGCCTTGCTGGGCGCGGACTCGATGGTCGAGGTCGCCGCGCGCCAGATCAACGGATCCGCATGGCCGGCGTTCACGAATTGCACGCGACCGTCCGAGTGCAGGACCGCCAGACAAAGCGTCAGGAACATGTCGTCATCCATGCGCTCGGCGAGGTCCTGGTTCAGCAACGTCACCATCGCCGCCGGATCGGGCAGGACCTTGGCGTAGGAACGCAGGCCAGCCTGGGCCGAGGCCGTGATCAGGGCGGGTCCGATCCCGTGACCGGTGACGTCCCCGACGACGACAGCCAACCGGCCGTCCCGCGTGGCGACGAAGTCGTAGAAGTCGCCGGTCGCGTGCTCGGCGGGCAGGAACCAACCGAACACGTCGAACCCCGGCAGCGTTTTGGGCGCCTTGGGCATCAAGCCGCTCTGGATCTCGCTGGCGATCTGGAGCGCGTTCTCGAGACGTGCCTTCTCGACCGCCTGCAGGCTCAGGCGCGCGTTCTCGAGCGCGATCCCGATGTGGTGGGCGAGTGCGTTGAAGAGGGCCAGGTTCTCGTCCGTGAACTCGCGCGTGGCCGCCTTCGAGTCGACGTAGAGCGCACCGCGATGGTTGCCGCCCGCCGAGGTCGTCTCGGGGGATTGGCTGGAGTCCTCGCTGGTGCCCAACGGCACGCACATCACCGCGCGCAACTTCAGGTCGAAGACCGAAGCGCCCAGGTCGAGGGCGTTCGAGTCGGCGGACACGGTGGTCCGCATCGGCTCGTGCATCTCGACGACCCGCTTCACGGACGACGTCGAGTAGCGTTCGCCATCCGCCAGCGCCTCGCCGTCGCGCGTCCGTGCGATGCGCACCTCCTGGGTGCCGTCGTCGTTCACGAGGACGAGCAGTCCGCGCTCGGCCTTGGTCGTCTTCACGGCCGCGTCGACCACGTAGTCCAGCAGGGACTCGAGATCGCGGGAGGCCGAGACCTGGGCGATCGCATCGAGCAGAACGGCCACGGACTCGCGGTCGGTCCGGGTGTCGCCCGAAAGGAACATGGTCGTCGCCGAGTGCGCCGCTGCACTCTCGACGTCCCGAGCCGGAATCGGGACGGGATCGGACTTGGGGGGTTGTTCGGGCTCGGCCGAACGGCGTTTCCAGAGGGCCATGACGCCAGTGTAGCCGAAATCCCCGGTGGATCCGTGCAAGCCCGCCTGCGTGGTGCGTTCTCCGGGCCAAGTGGACACCCGAATTCCGCTCGCACGCGGACCTCGCAGGTCACCCCAGGATTCCATGCCCCCTTGGGGGGAAATTATCCTTGCCGACCCTCCGCGGCGCACGGACACTAGCCCGCCCCCCTACTTCACGGAACCCCCATGCACATCAACGTTGAGCCCAGCGACAACCACGCGATCCTTCACTTGCGTGGCGAATTCGACACCTACTACTGCCCGCTGCTCCAGCAGGAGATCGAAGCGGTCCAGACGGGAGGCGTGAATCACATCGTCCTCAACCTGCGCCTCGTCAAGTTCATCAACTCGACGGCGCTCGGTTCCATCCTCAAGGCCTCCAAAGCCCTGAAGGCCGCTGGAGGACGACTCGTCATCTCGCGCCCCAGCACGTTCTGTCGGGACATCCTCGGCAAGGTCGGGCTCGACCGGGTCGTCCCCGTCCACGACACCGACGAAGAGGCCGTTGCGGCACTGAGCAGCTCGGCTCCGAAGACCGGTGGCGGCGGCGCCGGATTCGAAGAGGATCCCTCCTCCGTCCTGTTCCGCCCGGTCGACATGTCGCGCGTCGAGCACTTCATCAAGAAGTCCCAAGCGGCCAACCCGGTCCACGGTCACAAGTTCGGCGACAACTGGTCCGGCGTCGGTCGCATGGCTGCGCTGACGGACCAGGGCCTGGCCTTCACCTGGAACGGCGGCGGGACGGACCTCGCGCCGTTCGACATGGGCCAGATGCTCGCGGTCGGTACCGGCATGAGCGTCAAGTTCCGGATGCCCTTGCTGCAGCGCGGCTACTGCGAGGCGCGCGTCGAGGTCGAGATGCTCGAAGAGCGTGCCGACAGCGTCAAGGTCGGCTGCAACTTCGTCGAGATCGACGACGCGACCCGCGACGCGGTTCGCCAGTACGCCAAGGACCTGACGTTCCTCAAGGACGAGTTGCGCAAGGCGACGGACGCCTAGCCAAGACCCGCCGATCACGGGCGCCCGCTCTGTTGCGGGACTACGACCCCAGCGATACGAACGAGCCCTACGGGGCTCGTTGCGTAGGTGTTCAGCCCGTGCGCCGCATGGGCTTCGGCTCGCTGAGCAGTTCGTTGAGGACGTCGGCCAGCTTGCGTGCGATCGCGGGCCAGGACAGTTGCTCCTCGGCCAGGGCGCGCGCACCTCTGGACCAGCGCGCCCGGCGCTGCGGATCCGTCGCGGCCAAGCGCAGGGCATCGGCCCACGGCGCGACCCCTTCGCGCGACACGCGGTGTCCTACACGGTCGTCGATCAGACTGCCGTAGCGTGAGCCCTCGGCCGCCAGAACCGGCAGCCCACAAGCCAAGCCGCCCGGCACGGCCCGTCGTGGCGCACCACCCGTCCGATCGGGATCGGCGAGGAGCGTGGCGGAGGCCAGGAGGCCCGGCATCTCCTCGGCACGCGGACGGTCGATCCAGTGGATCTGGGACCCGACACCGAGCCGATGACCGTGAGCTTGCAGCGCACGACTGCCCGGACCGTCGCCAGCCAGGAGCAGGCGCCAATCCTCGCGTCGACCGATCGTGCGCGCGAATCCGTCGAGCAGGTCCTCGAGTCCCCGGCCTTCCACCTGGGGCCCCACGTGCAGGACGACATGACCACTCACGCCGTGTTGCGACATCAGGTGCGTGGTCAGGCCCGGGCGATAGACGTTCGTGTCCAAGCCACCCGGCAGATGGGTCATCGCGTGTTCGGGTACTCCCAACGCTCGCGCCTGTTCCGCGGCCACGCCGTCGAGGGCGATCAACCGCGAGGCGTGGCGGCGCACCCAGGACCCCCACATGCCTTCCCCGCACGCGCGCAGAACGCGCTTGACGGTGCGGCCGACCGTCGGGAACGCCTCCTCGACGATCAAGAGCGGAACGCCCAGGCGCTTGGCCATGCGTGCGCCGTGCCAGCCCGCTGGCGAGAGACCCTCGTAAGCCAGGATCACGTCGGGTTTGAAACTCAGGACGCCCAGTCCTCCGCCGCGACCGGCCCGCGGGATCACCCCGGGCGGCGCACCGAACCCACGCACGGAATGCCCGAGTCCCAACAACTCGCGACTCAAACAGGAGGGATGGTCACCTCCCGGCCGCCCAACGGCGAACGGGTTGACGATCAGGGCGATGCGAAGAGGGCGATGCAATGTCGGGGAACCAGGGGTCGTGGAGCCACCCCTTGAATCGACACGTGACCCCCTTGGACTTGGGACGCACTGGCCAGAGGTTCGCGGGCTGGTGGCGGAAAAACATTCCGGGCGTGCGCCTCGAACGAAGGCACGGTTCGAAAAGCGGCGGGTCGCACTCAGGTCCTGTTGGTACGTGTCGAGAACGGTTCTTGGATGCGCGAACTCTTCACGTTCGCGACCAGGAATCGTTTTCGTATGCAATCTCCCTACGCCCCTCTCCCTGGCTCCGGCCTCCCCGTCCGTGCTCTGTTCGTCGATCGCTGGGGCACTTTGCTCGAGCGCCCGGAACAGGGTTGGACTCCCGACTTCCACCCGAACCTGGTGAGCGGCAGCGCCGTGGACGGTTTGTTCCACGCTTGCCAGCAGGGCTGGAGCCTCTACCTGATCGGGAACGAGGATCAGGTCGTGCATGGGCAGATGAGCGACGAGAACTGGAGTGCGTTCGAAGCACAGCTCGTGGAGCACCTGCGGAGTCACGGCGTGCCGGTGACGCGCTGCTACGCCGGCCTGGATCATCCGGACGGCAAGAAGCCGCACAACAAGGACTCGGTCTTCTATCTGCCCAACACGGGCGCGATGTACCACGCTGCCCAGGAGGACGGCGTGATCTTGAAACACTCTTGGGTGATCGGCGACAGCACCCCTGAGTTGGTGGCCGGCTGGAGGGCCGGCTGCAAGTTGGCGGGTGTTCGCACGGGCCTCGGTCTGGCCGATCATGAACTCCAGGTGGAGCCGGAGTTCACGGCTGACGATCTTGGCGCAGTTCTGCGCGAAGTCGTCTCCGGCGCGTACATGACCCACCACTAGCGTCCCGGCGGGATCCCCCTCTCGCCAGTCGGCCGCTCGCTCCCCGCGCTTCCCCCCACGAAGCGCGGGGAGCTCCCTTTGGCGCCGAATCTGCCACCGCGGCCCTCCCAGGCACTCTAGTGGGCCCGAATCCGAGGCATGCATCGGAACGGAACGGCCCCCTTCGCATCTGCCCTCCGAGCGGGGTACCGTTGGAGTTGGAGGTCCAACCATGCAAATTCGCCAACTGATCAACGACTTCGAATGCGTCCGCCTCGGTCCCGACGACACCGTCATCGCCGCCGTTCACAAGATGGTCGCCTGTACGTGCGGCTCCGTCCTCGTCCAGGACGCGGACGGCAAGATGCAAGGCATCTTCACCGAGCGCGATCTGATGACGCGCGTGATCTCCAAGGACCTGCTGCCCGCAGACGTGATCCTCAAGACGGTCATGACCACCGAGGTCTACTCCGTCACCCCCGAGGACAAGGTCACAGAAGTCCGGCGGGAACTGCGCCAACGGCATATCCGGCATGTGCCCGTCCTCGAGGACGGCAAGGTGCTGGCGGTGCTGAGTATGCGGGATCTGCTGGCTGCTGACTTTGCGGCTCAACGGGAGAGTGCCAAGGCGATGGACGCCTACATCCGCGGCGAACCCCAATGAGACTGGCCTAGCTCGCTCCGCACGAATCTCCAAGAGACCACGATACCGAAGCCATTTCACGTCGGTCTCCGCTTCTGGCCCCCAACCAGAAGCCATGACATTCACACCCGAACATTGCCCTAGACCCGCCTGCCCCTCC
>JAJDEX010000510.1 GCA_029259575.1 Planctomycetota bacterium
TGCGGCTGTTCTGGCTCCGGGCTCGAGCGTCCGAGGACACCGAACCCGTCACAGTGGCGGGACCGCGACGGATTCACACCGCCTTCCCCGCATGGGCACGGCCAGGGTACCCCAAGTGCGGGCCTCACCGGGACTGGCCTAGCTCGCTCCGCACGAAATGTCGAACCTCGCTCACGCGGCCTGGGGGCAACCTCGGTCCGATCCCGACCGGCAACGGGATGCTCCAGGCGCAGTTCGGATCCTTGTGCGTACCGAACTAGGCCAGTCTCGCTCGGCGGGTCAGAAGCTGATGGAGAGGCCCAGATACGGCCCCGCCATGCGCACGTCGGCGTCCACCTGGGTGGCACCGTCGTCGTAGTGACCGTCCGCCGAGAAGGAGCGGTAGCCGCCCAGGAAGTGGGCGGACATGCCTCCACCGCTGATCCCAGTCGAGAACCTCAGTCGCGCGTGGACGTCCAGGTCCAGGACGCGCGCTGCGCCCTCGTCGAAGGACACGTCGATGCCCCCCACCGAAGCGCCGACGGCGAACGGCGAATCGCGGAAGTCCAGCCGCGCCGTCAGCACGGGAAGCGGCAGGATCTCGTCCGACTGCAATCGCGTCGAGTCCGCCTGACTGATCATTTCGAGGTCGATGTCGAGCAGGGTCACGCCGAGCCCGATGCCCAGGTCCGCGGGCCCGATCGGCACGATGTCCCAGGTGTACAGGGCGGTGAGCGCCGCCAGGTCCATGCGCGTATCGACCGTCGTGCCCGAGGGGATCGTCGAGCCGTCGATCGTGACATCGCCCGACACGACGCCGGTGCCCTCGTAGGCCGTGCCCAACCACCCGATGCTGAAGTGCGAGTCGTCCCAATCCGCATCGAACCTGGGGTAAAAGCCCAGTTCCTCGTCGCCGAGTCCGAGCTCGTCGACGGTGGAATTCACGGTGGCCGCGCCCGCACTGGCGCCGAACTCACCACTGAGGGTCAACGGAGCCGCGGAGAGCGACAGGGTCTTGCGGGGTGCGGAACAGCCGACCACGAGGATCGAGAGTGCCGCCAGGGGGATGAGGCGCAGCAACATAGGGACAGGGGAGGTCCGGGGAAACCGGGCCATCGACCCCTACCGAATCGCATCTGGAGCCCGCACCGGCGATTCTCGACCAGGGACACGGGACCTGGGCGGCCGCCCCACCGACGATCACCAGATCGGGCCTGGAGTGCGCGCGACTCGCGTACTGTCGGTGCTTGGCGTTCGCGGCCCCCGCAGGCGAGGCTGGACGGCCCGCTCTAGACGGCCCGCTCTGGACGGCCGTGCGCGACCGGTGCCGACTGCGCGTGAGAGTGAGGCAAAGCCGACCGTCTGGGGGTGCGCCGGGCGCGACCTGGTGAGGGAACGGGGCTAAGGGTGGCAAGCGCACTGGAGCGCGGTCAGAATCCCCGCCCTGGATCGCTGACCAGCCCGCCCGCACGGGCGGCCAGCCTCCCCACGGACCCGGCTCCGAACTCAGACCCCCGAGGACCTCTCGTGACTCTCTCTCTTCTCGCCGCATCGATCGCGGCCCTGGCCCCCGCCCAGCCGGTGGCCCAACCCGCCCTGACCCCGACCGTGCAAGACGAATCCACCATCCCGGCCGACACGGAGATCGTGACGCTCGAATCGGGCCTCCAGTACTCCGTCCTGACCCCAGGCAACGGCAAGGAGTTCCCCCACCGCGGGGATCGCGTCAAGGTGCACTACACCGGTTGGCTCAAGGACACCGGTGTGGAGTTCGATTCGTCTCGCAAGGGCGAGCCCGTCGTCTTCGGCGTCGGCGCCTTGATCGATGGCTGGAACGAAGGCCTCGAGCTGATGAGCCCGGGCGCACGGTTCAAGATGACGATCCCGTCGGGCCTCGGCTACGGCGAGAACGGGTATCCCCCGCGCATCCCCGGAGGTTCCGACCTGGTGTTCGACGTCGAGTTGATCGAGATCGTCGAGCGCGCGCCGAAGTTCCTCGGCTGGACGGAGACCACCGAGGCGACGGCGCTGGGCAACGGCATCCAGGTGCACACTGTGACGGCAGGCGAAGGCAAGGCGGCCACCGAATGCGCGTTCGGCATCTTCCACTACACGGTTTGGGACAAGGACGGTGCGTACCTGACGGGTTCGAGCCTGTCCGGCAGTCCGCTCATCGGCAACCCCAAGAACTTCCTGGCGCTCGGCGTCTTCGCGGATGCGATCCCGCTGCTGAAACAGGGGGGCGACGTCTTCATGAAGGTGCCCGCCGAGGTCGCCGACTCGATCTTCAAGCGCATGCGCCTGGAGCAGGGTCAAGAAACGTTCTGGCGCCTGTCGGCACCGACGTTGATCGAAGCGTTCGACAAGCCTGCATTCGAACTCCCCGAGGACGAGGATCTGACGGCTACGCCCAGCGGCCTCAAGTACAAGGTTCTGCGCAAGGGCAACGGCACGTTCCCGTCCGGCGCTGGCGCCACGGTGAAATGTCATTACGCGGGCTGGTTGACCGACGGCACTCCGTTCGACAATTCGTACGATCGCGGTGCGCCGATCGACTTCCCGCTCTCGGGCGTGGTCAAAGGTTGGACGGAGGGCATCCCCTTCATCGACGTCGGCGGCAAGCTGCTGCTCGTCATCCCTTCGGACCTCGGTTACGGCGACGGCGGATCGCCGCCCAAGATCCCGGGTGGGGCGACGCTGGTCTTCATCGTCGAGTTGCTCCAGACCCAGGGCTGATCCGTGACCGACGACCGCGAGGAGCCGCGCCGCCACCCGGCAGCCTTCCCCCTCGACGACCGTCGGGTCTACGATGCGTACGTCGCCGGCCGTCAGGGCGCTGCCCTGGCGGCCGGTGTGCGTGTCGGACTGTTCGACCGACTCGATCAGGCGCCTGCAACGGCCCACGAGATCGCG
>JAJDEX010000052.1 GCA_029259575.1 Planctomycetota bacterium
TCCAAGAGACGCTCGACCGCAACCGCAACCCGAACATCCTGCGCTTCGTCGAGACCGTCGCTTGCAGCACGTGCGCAGGGTCGCGGCTCTCGCGACCCGGACGTGAGGCGCGCGTCGGCGCTCACACGCTCCCCGCACTCCTCGCGATGCCAGTGCGCGAACTCCGCAACGCGCTGACCAATCTAGAAGCGACATCGGTCTGGGAAGCACTCCGCCCAGGCGTCGAACTCCGCATCGAGCGCATGCAGCGCCTCGGTCTCGGCCACCTCGCCCTCGATCGACCCAGCGGAACGCTCTCCGGCGGCGAAGGACAACGCCTGCGCCTCGTTGCGCAACTCACCGCCGGACTCGGGCGCCAGCTCATCGCGTTCGACGAACCGACGCTCGGACTCCATCCTTCCGAACAGGACGGCATGCGCGCCGTGCTCGACGAACTGCGTGAGCTCGGCAACACGCTCCTCGTCATCGAGCACGATCCCGATATGGTGCGGCACGCCGACCACCTCGTCCGCCTCGGGCCAGGCGCGGGATCGGAAGGTGGCCAGGTCGTCGCGTCCGGACCCCTGCGCGTAGGCGACGAGAGTCCCCTCGGCGTCGCACCCGCGCGCAACGTCAACCGTCGCGCAGGCCGCGGGCACCTGCGACTCCGCGGCGCCACACTCCACAACCTCTGCGAAGCCGACCTCGACATTCGCCTCGGCGCCTTCAACGTCGTGGCCGGACCCTCTGGCGCCGGCAAGAGCTCGCTCGTCTTCGGCACGCTCCTGCCCGCACTTCAAGGCGAAGGCCGATCGCTCTACCGCGAACTCGAAGGCGCACCCGAGGGCGGCGTCCAGGCCGTCGACGCCCGTCCCATCGGACGCACCCCGCGCAGCACGCCCGCCACCTGGTCCGGCCTCTTCGACCTCGTGCGCAAACGCTTCGCCGCCGAACCGCTCGCCATCGAACGCGGCTACGGCGCCGGCCGCTTCTCTTACAACAACAAAGAGGGCCGCTGCGCCACGTGCGAAGGACTCGGCTTCCGCCGCATCGGTCTGCACTTGATGCAGGACGTCGAGCTCGACTGTCCCGACTGTGGCGGAGGTCGCTACGCACCCGCAACGCTCGAGGTCCTGCACAAGGGGCGCAACGTCGCGCAAGTCCTCGCCATGACCGTCCGCGAGGCGTGCGCGTTCTTCGAGGACGACGCGCCCATCCTTGCGATGTGCCGCGGGATGGACGACCTCGGCCTCGGCTACCTCGGACTCGGACACTCGTCCAACCGACTCAGCCGCGGTGAAGCGCAACGTGTCAAACTTGCGACGTTGCTCGGATCAACCGACGCGAAAGAGAGCCTGTTGCTGCTCGACGAGCCCGATCGCGGACTGCATCCCTCCGACGTCGAGTTGTTATTGCGTTCGATCGACGCGCTCGTCGAAGCCGGCCACACCGTCGTCGCCATCTCGCACCATCGTCACCTTTGGGCCGCCGCCGACGTGTTGACCGAAGTGTTGAACGGCGTCACCACCGACGACGTCGAGCCCCAACTTCAGCCGCTCACCCAAGTTCGCGGCGCACGCACCGAGCACACACCGCCAACCGAGATCCAGCTCACCGGCGTCCGCACCCACAATCTCCAAAGCGTCGACGTCACCATCCCGCACGAGAAGCTGACCGTCATCGCCGGCGTGTCAGGCAGCGGGAAGTCCTCGCTCGCGTTCGACACGCTCGCGGCCGAGGCCTGGCATCGCTACGCCGAGAGTTTGCCGTTCCAGGTCCGCCGCTTCGTGCGTCGTGCGGCGCGACCGGATCTCGAGCGCGCTGATGGACTCGGTCCGACGCTGTCGTTGCGACAAGGACAGGCGCGTGCCGGAGCGCGGTCCACCGTCGCCACGCAAAGTGAAATCGGGCCGTTGCTGCGTCTGCTCTGGTCTCGCGCTGGCCGCCTCGATGGCAAGGCTACGGGTTGGAGCGCATCGCACTTCAGCACAGAACAACCCCTCGGAGCATGTCCGGCTTGCGAAGGACGCGCGGTCGTGGCGCGCTGCTCCGCGGAACGGCTCGTCACACACCCGGACCTTCCCTTCGCTGGGGGAGCGCTGAAAGGAACGCGCCCCGGCCGATTCTTCAGCGAGGCCGATGGTCAATACGCCTCCACGCTGCGCGCCGCACTCGATGCGGAAGGTGCAGATGCGGCCGAGATGGACCTCGCCTGGAGCGAACTCTCCGATCGTGTACGAGACATCGCGCTCAACGGAACTGGCGACCGAGTTCTCTCCGTCGAGTGGTCGTTCCAACGCGGAGCACGTTCGGGGACGCATCAGTTCGAAGGGCCTTGGGAGGGCCTCGCGCACCTCGTCGAACGCGAGGCGGTTCGTCGACGCGGCAGTCAGAAGGCGGCTGAATGGCGGACTCCGCTCATCGACGTGCATTGCGCGAGTTGCGAGGGTTCCGGGCTCTTAGCGGAACGGGCTCGCGTGCGCGTCGGCCAGTTGACGTTGCCCGAGGCGCAGGCGCTGACCGTTGAAGAGTTGGGCTCCGCAATGGAGCGGGCCGAGCTCGATCACGAAGCAAGTTCGGTGATGGACGCTCTGTTGCCCGAGGTCCGCGAACGGCTCGAGGACCTGCGCGCGCTCGGCCTCGGACACCTGGCGCTCGATCGACGCAGCCGGACGTTGTCGGAAGGTGAGCTTCAACGCGTGCGCCTTGCGGGCCTGCTGCGCTCGGGCCTGACGGGCGTCACGTTCGTGCTGGACGAACCGGGCTCGGGATTGCATCCGCGCGACTTGGAATCGCTCGTCGCTCGATTGCGCACGCTGTGCGACGAGGGCAACACGGTCGTCGCCGTATCTCATAGACCCGAGGTCCTCCGCGCCGCAGATCACTTCATCGAA
>JAJDEX010000511.1 GCA_029259575.1 Planctomycetota bacterium
ACCACGCCGCCAGCGACGTGCGCGTCGCCGTCGTCGGCAACCCGTGCAACACGAACTGCCTGATCGCGATGCACTCGGCGCCCGACGTGCCGAACGATCGCTTCAGCGCGATGACCCGCCTCGACCAGAACCGCGCCCAGGCGCAACTGGCCGGCAAGGCGGGCGTGCAGACGACCGACGTCACCGGCACCGTGATCTGGGGCAACCACTCGGCCACGCAGGTGCCCGACTTCGAGAACGCCAAGATCGGCGGCAAGCTCGCGCACGAGGTCATCGACGACCGCGCCTGGCTCGAAGGTGAGTTCATCAAGACGGTGCAGCAGCGCGGCGCGGCGATCATCGCGGCACGCGGCCTGTCCAGCGCCGCCTCCGCCGCCAACGCGCTGATCGACCATGTGCGCGACCTGCGCGTCGCCACGGCCCCCGGTGGATGGAACTCGGTCTGCATCGAGTCCGACGGTTCCTACGGGGTCCAGGAGGGATTGATCTCGTCCTTCCCCGTCGCCGCGGACGGCAAGGGCAACTGGGCGATCGTCCAGGGCCTCGAGATGACGCCGTTCCTGCAGGACAAGCTGGCCGCCTCGGCCGCCGAGCTGAGCGAGGAACGCGAAGCGGTCGCCAACCTCCTGAGCTGAGCCACGCTCGCGCATCGAAGAAGGGCCCGTCGATCGTTGCGATCGACGGGCCCTTCTTCTCGTCCCGCTCGCGGCTTCCGCCTAGACCAACGTCGCGCCCATGCCGTAGGCCGAGGCTTCGTCGATCGTCACGCGGCGGACCTTACCGACCTGATCGGCGTCGCCCTTCACGGAGAACGGCATGCCGAAGATCGTGCGTCCGAGCAACATGCGCGGGTCGCGACCGGACACCGACTCGATGAGCGCTTCGACCGTCGTGCCCACGTACGCCTTCAGGCGCTCGCGTTGGACCTTCTCGGCGATGTCGAGCAATGCCCGGTGGCGCGCCTTCTTCAGGTCCTCGGGAACGTCGTCCTCGAGGCCATCCGCCTTGGTTCCGGGACGCGGGTCGTACTTGTAGATGTAGTTGACGACGAAGCCCTGCTCCTGGAGGAAGGCCTCGGAGCCGGCATGGTCGGTATCGGTCTCGCCGCAGAACCCGACGATCCAGTCGGAGCCCAGCTCGATGCCGGGCACGGTCTCGCGCAGGATGTCGGCCCGCTTGCGATAGAGGTCCAGCGTGTAGCCGCGCTTCATGCGCTTCAACAAATCGTCGGTCCCGGCCTGCGCAGGCAACGGCAGGAAGCGGTCGACCTTGGGGCAATCACGGATCGCTTCGGCGAACGGGACCGTGACGTAGCTGGGGTGCAGCGTGATCAGGCGGATGCGAACCAAGCCCTCGATCTCCTGCAGGCGACGCAACAGATCGCCGAGTCCCGGACGACCTTGGCGACCGGAGAATGTCGTTTCGCCGCCCGACGGCGCGGGGAAGTCCTCGCCGTAGCTGTTGATGGTCTGGCCGAGCAACGTGATGACCTGGACGCCCTGGTCGACCAGCCATTTGGCCTCGGTCTCCAGTTCGTCGATCGAGCGCGAACGGACACGCCCGCGAGTGGTCGGCACGATGCAGTAGGTGCAGTTCAGATCGCAACCGCGCATGACGGCCAGGAAGGCGTGCATGCCGCCCGTGTAGGTCTCCCCCGCGCGATCGACGACGACGTCCTCGGTCATGTCGGTCGACAGCATGCGCATGCCGTCGGCCTTGGCCAGCGGGTCCAGGCGCTTGGCGCGTACCTCGTCGACCATGTTGGGCAGGTGGTGGAACTGGCGCGTGCCGGCGACCAGGTCGACGTGACCGGCGCGCTTGAAGACCTCTTCCTCGACACGTTGGGCCATGCAGCCCATGACGCCGATGACCATGTCCGGGCGCTCTTGCTTGACCTTCTTGAGCTCACCCACCCAGCTCCACGTGCGCTCTTCGGCGTGGTCGCGCACGGAGCACGTGTTGAACAGCATCACGTCCGCATCGTCCGGCGAGTCGGTCGTGGCGTACCCCGCTTTCAGGAAGCGCCCCTCGACCAGGCTGGAGTCGTACTTGTTCATCTGGCAGCCGAAGGTCACGACGTGGACCTTGGGGGCTGTCGGATCGCCCTTCGCGACGCTCTTGTGGCGGGTGGTGCTCATTACGGTGGAGGTCGCGGGCCGACGGGGTCCCCCATATGGGATTCGACCCGGACCTGCGAGCCGAGCAGTCTGCCAGGGCCCGCCCGGGGGCGCCACCCGTACACTCTCCGGCTCCCCGAGTTCTCCGATGTCCGACGAAACACCCCGATCCCCTGGCGCCCTGCCGCCGTTCTCCCACGACGAATGGGCCATGTACCTGCGCCAGACCGAGCACGGTCCCGCGGTCGTGGCCTTCGACGCGCTCGCCGCCGAGGTCGATCCGGGTGGTGATGCGGAACGACCTTGGCCCACGGGCCTGCGCATCGAGGTCGAGATCCTCGACATGGACGAGCACGGCCTGCCCGCGCACGAGATGGAGCTGCAGGAGCTGGGCGAGGTCGAGGAGTTGCTCGAAGGGTTACTCGCCCATCACGCGATTCCGGCGAAGCTGCTGGCGATCGTCACCGTCATTGGCTGGCGCGAATTCCTGATCGCGCTCGAGAAGGAGG
>JAJDEX010000512.1 GCA_029259575.1 Planctomycetota bacterium
CGTCGTCGGCATCGTCGACGACCTGGACGCGCCGAACGCACCGGACAGCTGGAGGCAGGCCTGATGCTCATCGGCACCGTCATCGGCAACGTCTGGTCCACCCAGAAGGACCGCTCCCTCGAGGGCTTGCGCTTCCTCGTCGTACGCCCCTTGGACGCCGCGGGGGCGGGCACGGCCGAGACGGTCGTCGCCGTCGACCCGCTCGGCGCCGGCGTCGGTGAACGCGTGCTGGTGGCCTTCGGGCGCGCCGCGCGTCACGCCATCGGTCGCGGCCACGACATCGGATTCCAGACCGCCGTCGTCGGCATCGTTGACCGCATCGAATTGCCCGGGGTCAGCCTCGGGCCGCACGAGGACGCGGACGCGTCCACCTGATCGATTGGATCTCTTTCCAGGATCACAGTTATGACTCGCAACGACCAGAACCCCCAAATGACCGAGGACCAGACCCTCGGTCCGGCCATCGCCCTCCTGGAGCTCTGCTCCATCGCCCGCGGGGTGGAGGTCGCCGACGCCATCCTTTGGGAGAGCGACATCGAGCTGCTCTTCGCGACCCCCGTGCAACCGGGCAAGTACGTGATGCTGTTCACCGGTTCGGTCGTCGACCTCGAGTCCGCGGTGATGCGTGGCCGTGAACTCGGTGGCAAGGACCTGGTCGATCAACTGCTGATCCCCCAAGTGCACCCGCAGGTCGAGGTCGGTCTGCGTCGGCGCGACGGTCACATCGACGGCCAGATCGACGCGCTCGGCGTGATCGAGACGACGACGGTGGCCTCGGCCGTGCTCGCCGCGGACACCGCGTTGAAGCAAGCGACGGTCGACCTGCTCGAACTGCGCATCGCGAACGGGCTGGGCGGCAAGAGCTACCTGTCCGTGACCGGCGAGGTCAGCGACGTGCGTTCCGCCGTCCAAGCTGGCGCGCGCTCCGCCGAGGACGGCGGCAAGTTGGCGCGCCAGGTCGTGATTCCCAGGCCGCATCCGAGCCTCGTCAAGCACCTCTAGTAGCGCCCCAGTTCCATGGCACGCCGCTTCATCACCGTCGAGGACATCCACCGTGCGAACGGTGCCGAACTCGTCCTGGACGCCGAGACCGTCGTCACGCCGCAGGCCCTCGAGGCCGCGCGCGCGGCGGGCATCGTCCTGCGTGGACCGAACGGCAACTACGCCGAACCGGCGCCGGACCGTGGGCCGGATGCGGGCAACGTCCAGCGGCACCTGCCGCACATGCCCGAGCCGCCGTCCGAGTTCAGCGGAGGCACGGGCGTCGTGGTGACCGCGGTCGGTCGCAACCGCCCCGGGATCCTCGCGCAGATCACGGCCGCGCTCAGCCAAGGCGGCGCCAGCGTCATCGACATCTCCCAGAAGACGGTCGACGACTGGTTCCACCTCGTTCTGACCGTCGAATTGCTGGGGGATGCAACCTTCGAGAGCCTGTCCCAACGCTTGAGCGCATTGGGCGGCGAGGACGATTTCGTCGTGCGCGCGATGCACGAACGTGTCTTCCGCTTCATGCATCGCGTCTAGATCCATGCCGTTCACCGATCAGGAGATCCTCGAGACATTGAGGATGGTCGAGCTCGAGACGCTCGACGTACGTACGACCACGCTGGGCATCGATCTGTTCGATTGCGCGGACCCCGACCTCGAGAGCACGGCCGAGAAGATCTACACCAAGGTCGTCCACCACGCGCGCAACCTGGTCGAGGTCGCCGATTCGATCGCCGCCGATTACGGCATCCCGATCGTCAACAAGCGCATCGCCGTCACGCCGATCTCGATGATCGGTGCCGCCTCCGGTTCCAGCGACCTCGTGCCGCTCGCGCGCGCCCTGGACGCCGCAGCGAAGGAGGTCGGTGTCGACTTCATCGGCGGATTCAGCGCGTACGTCCACAAGGGCTTCACGCGCGCGGACGACGCACTCTTCAACTCGATCCCCCAGGCCCTGGCCGAAACGGATCACGTCTGCGCCTCGCTCTCGTTGGGCACGACGCGCGCCGGCATCAACATGGATGCGGTCGTACGGTTCAGCGGCATGGTGCTCGAGTCCGCGCGCTTGACCGCCGACCGCGGTGGCCTCGGGTGCGCCAAGCTCGTGTGCTTCATGAACCCGGTCGAGGACAACCCGTTCGTAGCCGGCGCCCACATCGGCATCGGCGAACCCGAAACGGTCATCAACGTCGGCGTCAGTGGCCCGGGCGTCGTGCGCTCGGCGCTCGCTCGACTGGATCCGGATGCGGACCTGTTGGCCGTCTCCGAGACGATCAAGCGCATGGCGTTCAAGGTCACACGCGTCGGCGAACTCGTCGGCCGTGAAGCTGCCAGGCGCCTCGGCACCATGTTCGGCATCGTCGACGTGTCGCTCGCGCCGACCCCGGCCGAAGGCGATTCGGTGTCGGACATCCTGGAGCTGATCGGCGTCGATCGCACGGGGGCCCCGGGCACGACCGCCGCTGTGGCGTTGTTGACGGACGCCGTGAAGAAGGGCGGCGCGATGGCCTCGTCCAGCGTCGGCGGACTGTCCGGCGCGTTCATCCCGGTGTCCGAGGACCAGGGCATGATCAACGCGGTGCGCGACGGATCGCTGTCGCTCGCGAAACTGGAAGCGATGACGACGGTGTGCTCGGTCGGCCTCGACATGGTCGCGGTCCCCGGCGACACACCCGCGGACGTCCTGACCGGCATCGTCGCGGACGAGATGGCGATCGGCATGGTCAACAACAAGACGACCGCCGTGCGCATCATCCCGGTTCCCGGCAAGGGGCCCGGCGAGACGGTCGAGTGGGGCGGTTTGCTGGGTACGGCGATCGTTCAGGATCCGGGTCGGTTCGGCGCCAAGGTGCTGCACAACCGCGGTGGCCGCATCCCGGCGCCGATCCAGTCCTACCGCAACTGAGCGGAACGGAAACGCTGCGGTGCCTGGCTGCGGGGCATCCCGCATCACCCGGAAATCGTTTCCGGCGGAAGGTCCGTCTTGAGACTGAAGGGAACGCACAGGCGTCCGAGAACCGGTTGAACCCCAGCCGAATCCTGTGCAGCACGACCTCCCCAACGCATCTTTCTCGCCCCTCCCGATGGGCTCCGCCACCGACCTGACGTCCCTCGCGGATCTTGCCGCCGAGCGTTTGGCACAGATCTTCGGCGCGCGCCCGCTGCT
Organism: Planctomycetota bacterium; assembly: GCA_029259575.1. Classification (GTDB taxonomy): domain Bacteria; phylum Planctomycetota; class UBA1135; order UBA1135; genus JAJDEX01. Next base: position 3,155 of record JAJDEX010000512.1, read on the forward strand.
CGTTCAGTTGTGGCAGGACAACCAGACCGTGTCCGCCGCTCGCGGGGGAGAGATGTCTGCGGACATGCACGTGGTGCCGGTCCACACCGGTTCGCGCGTCGCCGGTGAGGTGGTGCTGGATCGCAAGTCCGAGCCGGGCCCGGACATCGAGTCCGTGCTGACCGAGTTGAGCGCCGCGCTGACCGCGCTGGATGCGCAGCAAGCGATCGTGCGCGACCGCGACCAGACCATGATGGCCCTGGCACGCCTGGCGACGCGGGGCCTCGACCCCGGAGGCCACCGTCCGACCCGTGGCGCGAAGATCGCCCGCGAGATCGGCGAGCAACTCGTCGCGGCCGGGCTCGCGCCAGCGGATGCTGGATGGGCCCAGGACCTCGAACGCGCGATGACGTTGCGCGAGCTGGGTCGATGCCTCCTTCCGGCGGACCTCTGGATGAAACCGGGCAAGTTGAGCGAAGGCGAGTTCGAGCTCGTGCGCTCGTTGCCCGATCGCGCGGCGGCCCTGTTCGACGAACTCATGCCTGCGAACGAAACCCCCGTCCGCTGGCACGAACTGACCCGCAGCATCCTGGCCGGCCAAGGCGAACGTTGGGACGGCGGAGGCTACCCGGCCGGTCGCAAGGGCGA
>JAJDEX010000513.1 GCA_029259575.1 Planctomycetota bacterium
CGGCGCGATGTTGTAGCGCGCTTCGAAATCCTCGGCATCGTCGAACTCGAGCAGTCCCTGCAAGGACTGCGGTCGTTCGAAGATGGCGTAGCGACCACACATGACTCGGTGCGCGGAATGCCTCAGACGCCGACGATCGGGATCGGGCTCCAAGCCTTGTACCGACCGCGGGTGAAGTCCGGCACGTCGACGGGCCGGCTGCGGTTCGTGACCGACGTCTCGGTCAACCCCACGATGCAGCTGAGCATCGCGGCGTCGTACACGTTCATCTCGGTCTGGTGCCCGGCACGCAACGCGGAGATCAAGCGCGCGTTCTCCAAGTAGTCCATACCGCCATGACCGCCCGTCGCGTTCTGGGTCTCTTCCCTCTGCCACATCGGGTGTTCGTACTGTTCGAACTCGACTCGGTCGGACCAACCATGTCCTTGGCTGACGCCCTCGATGTGAACGCGCGTGGGGTACTTCTCGAAGATCCCTTTCGTGCCCTGCACGATGTGCAAGCGACTGTAGGGCCGCGGCAGGTTCGTGTCGTGCACGAGATAGATCGTCTTGCCCCGGACCGTCTTGATCAGCGTCAAGTTGACATCGCCGAGCTTGTAGCGTTCGGCCTGGCGCGGATCGTCGACAGCCAGGTGCTCGCGCTGCCAGTCCTGCAGACCGCGGGACGGCCCGCTCATCGAAACGAGGTAGTCGAGGCGATCCCCCCGGTTGATGTCCATGCACTGCGCGACCGGGCTGAGCCCGTGCGTCGGATACAGGTTCGCATCGCGCTGGACCGAGTGCGCGCGACGCCAGAGACCTTCGCCTCCGTCCGAGAACTTGATCCCGCGCAGATCGTGCAGGTAGCCGCATTCCCCATGGAGCACTTCGCCGAGCAGACCTTGACGCACCATGTTCAGGCACAGCATCTCGTCACGGTCGTAGCAGCAGTTCTCGAGCATGATGCAGTGCTTGCCGAGGCGCTCCGCGGTCTCGACGAGCTCCCAGCAACCTTCGACCGTGGGCGCCGCGGGAACTTCGGTGACCGCGTGCTTGCCGCTCTCCATCGCGGCGACGCAGACCGGCACGTGCCATTCCCAGGGGGTCGCGGTGTAGACGACGTCGAGATCCTCCTCGGCACACATGCGCTCGAAGTCCAGGTCCCCGCGCGTGTACAACGTCGGCGGCTTTTGTCCCGCATCGGTGACGATCTTCGCGCCGCGTTCAGCGTTCTCTTGATCGATGTCGCAGATCGCATGGATCTCGGCACCCTCGCACTTCATCAACTGATGGACGTGGTTCGTGCCCATGCCACCGACGCCGACAAAACCGATGCGCACGCGTTCCATCGGCGGTGTCACGAGCGGCTGATCGGGCGCGGGGCCCGAAGGTTGGCGACTCATGCTCGAACACCCGCTGAGTGCTTGACCACCGAAGAGTGCCGCACCGACCGCACCACCTGCGCGTAACAGTTCACGTCGCTGAATGGAGGGCGGAGCATTCGATTCGGAGGGGCGCGATTCGGTCATGGGTGCTGCGAGCGTAGAGGCCTTGGAAGGCGTCCAGGATACGCGATCCACCCCGTCTCCTGCGACCCGATCGCTGGCTCGCGCCATGCCACAACGGGTCTCGGCACAAGCGCGGGATCGAAGGTCCGTCACCTCCGATCGCCGTTCCCGGTGGAACCGCACGCGAGTCGCGGAGGTCCGCTCAGTTCCAGAAGGTGATCTCCATTCCGTTCGACAGGTTGGAACCCGCGCCGAAGGAAGGGTCGTCGCGATGCCAGAACTGGAAGTACCACGTGGATCCGGCGAGGATGTCGGAGCCCGCTTGCGGCGGTTGCTCCATGTCCAACACGAAACTGGCATTGCCGAAACCGTCCATCTGCGCGGGCGGCAAGAGCCGATAGAACGGCTGGCTGATGCAACGCACGCCGTCGCCCAACGGGGCCGAGGTCGTGCCCGCGCCGTAGTAGAACAGCCCGAACTCGTTCGGCGGAGCGTCCGCGACCGTCAGCACCAGGTCGTTACGCTGCACCGAGATGCTGCCCGTCCAGCCGATGGAGGTTCCGGGTCCTGCGGAGTTGGCGTTCGCAGGACAGAAGGTCGTCGGGAACGGATTCACCGTGTGGGAGCGCGTGCGGAACACGGCGACCGAGCCCACGGGCGGTGTCGTGTTCTGGAACTGGTGGACGGTCGAGAAGTCCGGCGCGACCTCGCGAAAGATACCGCTGCCGGCGAGACAGATCATGGTGTTGCCGTTCTGCAATCGATCGACACCGCCCATGGCCGACGTGAAGAAGCTGAGCGGGTTGACCTGGTCCTCGTAGGTCCACAAGGCGCTCGTGGGTGCGAACGGAACGCCGACGCCGATCGGATACGTACCGCCGACCATGGCGGGCAGCACGATCTCTTCGACGGACGACGACGGCCCCGTGGGACGTGCGTTGCCATTGTTGAAGACGATCATGTTGCCGGCTCCGGGCTTGCCGGACTCGATCCAGTGCGAGTCGTGTTGCGTGAAGAGTTTCTGGTCGGCGACGACTCCACGACCGTAGGCCGCCGGGTTCCCCCAGCGATACATCAGGTCGCCACCGTGACCCGAGTTGCCTCCGCTGGACGTCGCAGCCTCGGCCGTCGTCGTGCTGTGGTCGATGATCCAGAATTCGCTGAACCCGCGCTGCGAGACCACGAGTTGATCCAACTCGATGTTGTAGTCGACAGCGTTGGCGTGCTGCCAATCCCCGCTGTTCGCGATGTTCGCGTAGTTCAGATCGATGCGGCGCGGGTTGTCCGCCGGCGCTCCGAAGTTCGGCATGCCTGCGTTGAAGTTCTGAACGAGGTGGTCCAGGGCCTTCCAGTTCCAGACGATGGTGCCGGTCGTCGGGCCCGTCGGTTCGACCTCGATCAGTTCGAGCGGCCACCAGTTGAGGTTCACCGTGGCAGGGTTGCGTCCGAGAGCCTCGGCCTCGGCGCCCGTGTGTTTGTCCCAGCAGACGATGACGACGTTGCCATTGGGCAGGAACGTCGCGTCGTGATGCGACAAGCGCTCGGCGTCGTCGACCGAGTACGACCACTCGACGACCCCGTCCCAGTCGAGGATCTCGATGGCGCCCGACGAGCCACCACCTCGCATGGCGACGTTGCGCGTGCGCAACAGACGTCCGTCCGGCATCAGACGAACGGACAAGCCGGGTCGAGCCGTGCCGGGCCACGTGTGCTGCGGGACTCCATCCTCGTCGATCAGCAGGGTGTCGAAGCTGGCGATCGGGTGGTACAGGATCGAGCCCTCACTGAACTGCGCTGCGGCGGCAGGCGTGATGGTCAACAGAGCAAGAGCGGTGAGGAATGCGCGCACAGATGTCCCAGGATTCGAGAAAACGGAAAGCGTGGTCCAGGATAACGCGAAACGCGGAATCCCGAGGTTCCGGAATGCGTCCGCGCTCATGTGGCGTCCCAGTGCGAGGCTTGGGACAATTCCACGACGTGGACGGTTCGTTCCGCCGCGCAGGAACATGCTTCTTCACGCCCGTTTCATCGCGTTCCTCGCCTGCCCTTCTACGCATCTTCAAGAGTCCCTTGCGACGCCAGGGAACGTGACGCGGTTGGGGCCGAGTTCGTGCTTGGTACCGTCCGATCCTGGAATCGCTCGTCCGCACTTGGACGTGTCCAGCAGTGGAATCAACGAAGCTCGGCGTTGCACCGAGGTCGTCGGTCGCCTGTGCATCGACGTGACGCGGCGGAAGTCCAACTTCGGTTGGATCTCGGTGGGCTGGCGCGCCGCGAAGCGGATCCTGGAATCTGCTGTACGTGCGTTGCGCCAGGTCACGCGTATCGCGGACGTTCGTGCTGCCTCGCTCGTCCTCTGATCGGACCCCCCCATGCCGCGCATCGACCCTTCCCGCGACCAACGCATCCACGCCACGGTGGACGGCATACCGCGAGGCCGCGTGGCCTCGTACGGACAGGTGGCCAAGGAGGCGGGACTGCCCGGGCGTGCCCGACTGGTCGGGCGGTTGTTGCGCGAGCTCCCGAAAGGCAGCCGACTCCCGTGGCATCGAGTCCTGCGCGCCGACGGCACGATCGCCGTCCGTGAAGGCGACTCGGAACAGCGGCGACGGCTGCGCAAGGAGGGCGTGACCGTCACCACCGAAGGCCGCGTCGATCTGAGCACGTATGGTTGGGATCCGGGCGCCTGAACCGTCGAATCGAAGGCGCGGGCTGCCGGAATCGAACGCGATGCGTCAGACTGATTCCTCGGGCTTCGTCACGAACCTGACTTGCCGCTCGAACATAGGAACCATGCAATTCTCCACGCTCCTCCTGGTCGCCCTGGGTGC
>JAJDEX010000514.1 GCA_029259575.1 Planctomycetota bacterium
GACCGGCCGAGAGGTCCTCGAGCTCGACCGCTTCAGCGAACAGGTACATGTCGAGGGCGGTCGCCAGGTCGGCCGAGCGCCCGGGGCGCGTGGTCAGGCGGAAGCGGTCCTGGGCCTCGCGGGCCAGATCCATGGCGTGCAGAACCTTGCCCTTCCCGTCGAGCAGCAGCGTCGCATTGCCACATCCCACGGCCAGTCCCTTGATGCGATTGGACAGGAGACGGTGCAGGAAGTCCTCGGCGTCGGCGCCGCGGACCTCGATCGCGCTCAGGGTGGTCGCGTCGAACATGGCGCACGCGCTGCGAGCGGCCTCGTACTCCTCGGGAACCTGTCCATAGGTCAGCAGGAGGTCCCCGGACGGGGGCGGGACGAGGCGCGCGCCGGCGCTGCGATGAAGGTCGAGAAGGGGAGAGGCGTCCACGATCGGTGGGGGCGTGAGGTGTTGCGGGCGCCGAGAATCGGCGCGCGTTCGCGGCGCGCAGGATAGCCGCGACGCCGGGCGTTCTGGGCGCGATCACGGCGATGTGGCGGAATGTCGCATCGCGGTCCGTGGGCGCTTGCGGGCCTCCATCCCGCACGGCTTGACAGGGGGCAGGCCACTCTCGAACCTGTGCGCGGAAATCTCCAGGAGACCCGTGCTCCTGGTGGTTCGCGGGGCTGTTTCTGCTCCCGGACCGAGCTTCAACGGGGTCCTCCTGGCCCCGCCGATCCCGCCCCGCCAGCCATGGTTGACCGTAAATCGCCGCGCCACCGGTACATGCCGACGAGCGCACGCACCGTGCTCCTCGGTGCCGCCGCCCTCACAGGATTGTTCTCCTGTGGGTTCGATCCTGGACACTCGAACATCGAGTGGACGTTGGACCCGAACACCGTCGAGCAACTCGAGGACGCGAGGCTCGGCAGCGCCACCTCGCAGATCGACGGGGCGTTGACGACCCTGTTCGGCGTACCCAGCGCTCCGCGTCATCTGACGACCGAGTTGATGTACGACGCCGAGGCCGAGCTGAACGCGACGAAGTGGACGATGTCCGACGACGAGCTCGAAGAGCTCGAGTGGGACAACCGCAACCGTCGCTTCCGGTTCGAACTCGAGCTGATCGGCCGTGGCGAGTACGACCAGGTCTTCGAGCCGCGACACGCCCAGGACCTGTGGGCCATCTGGCTCAAGGACTTCGCTCCGCTGCACACGGGCGTCGAGACGATCGCCGAAGACGGTTCGGTCTCCTTCGTGAAGGTGACGCCCACCGACCCGATGCGCCCGGACGACGATCAGTACGGCACCTGGCACGAGGAGGCCGTCCGCCTCTTCGAGAAGTGGTACCCGACCTTGGCCGAGTCCGCCGAGATGTACCGCCGCCAATGCCTGCACTGCCACGGCGTGAACGGGGACGGCCAAGGCCCGACGGCTCCCTACCTGGTTCCGCGCCCGCGCGACTACCGCCAGGGCATCTTCAAGTGGGTCGCCGTCGACAACGGTGCTCAACCGCGTCGCATCGACCTGCGCAACATCCTCGAGCGCGGCGTCGTCAGCACGGCGATGCCCTCGTTCAAGCGCTTCAGCCGCGGCGAGCTCGAAGGGCTCGTCGACTACGTGCGCCTCCTGGCCATGCGTGGCATGTCCGAGACCTTGCTCACCGGTGACCTGATCAACAGCGATACGGGTGACCTGTCGGGCGAAGGCATCACCGAGACCTACAACTTGGTCTGGGAGAAGTTTGCGGTCGCCGAGGACAAGGTCGTCGCCGCCGATGTCGACGTGAAGCGTTTCGACCTGCTCAGCAAGGACGAGCTCACCGCGCTCGAGACGCGCGGCGCGGAACTCTTCAAGCTGGAAGGCGTGAACTGCTACCAGTGCCATGGCATGGAAGGCCTCGGCGTCGATTCGCCGGGCATCAACCCGAACGACTTCGTCGCGCTCTACTGGCCTGCCGAGCAAGCTCAGGACGAGGACGGCAACGACCTCACGGACGAGAACGGTGAGCCGATCATGCTCGAGGCCGTCATGAAGACCGACAACTGGGGGAACGACGCGAACCCGCGCAACTTCACCCGCTCGGTCTTCCGTGGTGGCAACCGACCGATCGACCTCTACCGTCGCATCAAGTACGGCATCGGCGGAACGATCATGCCTGCGCTCGGTGAGGACTACACGGACGAGGACGTCTGGGCGCTCGTCGCTCACGTGTCCAAGCTCGCCCATCGCGGCGACCTGGCGCTCGTCTACGAGACCAAGCAGGAGGCGCTCGCTCGTGAGCGCGCCGAAGGTCACGGTCATGACGAGGACGGACATGACGAAGGTCACGACGATGGCGCCGAAGGCGACAGCCACGAAACGGAGGAGTCCGGCCACTGAGCCGGAGTGATCCCATGAGAATTCTGAACTTCCTCCTCTATCTCCTGGTCCTGATCTTCGGGGTCTGGAGCTTCGTCGGTTACGAAGACTTCCTGCTCGGCCCCAGCCCGGACACCTACAACTGGTGGTGGCCCCAGGAGATCTCGACCTACGGTCAGCGCATCGACGGCCTGTTCAAGATGATCAGCGTGATGATCGCTGTGTTCTACATCTTGACCATGGGCATCCTGTGCTGGTCGGTGCTGGCCTACAGCGGCAAGCGCGGCGACAAGGCTATGCACACCCACGGTTCGCACAAGCTCGAGATGCTGTGGACCGCGATCCCCGCCGGCCTGTTGCTCGTCATCGCGTTCACGCAGATGGACACGGCCGCCGCGATCCAGAACGCCGATTCGACCTATTACGAGAACGAGGACGGCATCGCGGTCCCGATCCCCGCACTCGCGGAGGTCTGGGGCAGCCAGTTCGATTGGCGTTACCGCTACCCCGGCCCCGACGGTCGCTTCGGCACGTTCGACGACATCGAGACCGAGTACGAACTCGTCATCCCGATGCTCGACACGGTCACCGATCCGGCGCAGAAGAAGCTCGTCTTCCTACTGCGCTCCCGCGACGTGCTGCACTCGTTCTTCATCCCGATGTTCCGCTTCAAGCGGGATGCGGTCCCCGGCATGACCCAGCGCATCTGGTTCGCCGTCGATGAAGACCAGTTCGACACCGCGTTCGAGAACCGCGAGGACAAGACCTTCGACATCATCTGCGCCGAGTTGTGCGGATGGGGTCACTACAAGATGTCGGGGCGCGTGCGCGTTCTGCGCGATGCCGAGTACGCCGAGTGGATG
>JAJDEX010000515.1 GCA_029259575.1 Planctomycetota bacterium
GAAGGCGCCGGTCTCGTCCTCGACGACTTTCTGCACGCGGTCCCGGCGCAGCGTCATCAGGTCACCTTGCGAGATGCGCGCGACGGCGATCGTGTAATTCGGAACCGGCGTGCCCTCGTCGTCGACGACGACGCCACGGAAGGCGACGTCGAAGTAGGCGGTCAGCACGAGGTCCTTCACGCCCGGTCGAACGCCGTCCTTGACGGCTCTGGCGCTGGGGCGGAACTCGGAGCCGTGAGTCTCGGCGCGCACGGTGAACGGTCCTGCGCCGAGCCCGCGGAGCACGAATTTGCCGTTCTCGTCCACCCGCGTCTGGGTGCTCGCGCCTCGGGAGGCTCCGAGCGCCGACGGGCCAGCCATGTAGGCGAGGTCGAAGCTGGCCGTGACCACGGTGTCGTAGCACGGAGACCCGTCCTCCATCACGACCTGACCCTCGATCGAGCGGCCCGCGTCCAGCCGTACGGCCTCGATCGTCACGGTCTTGCCGGACACGACCTCGTGCGTGGCCTTGGCCGACTCCAGGAAGTCGGTGTGGTCCGCGCGCAGCACGACGGGTCCGGGCGGCAGGTTCTCGAGCGTGAAGACGCCGTTCTCGTCCGTTCCCGTGTCGCGGATCGCGCGGTCGTCGAAGCCCATGAAGCGGCCCGCCAGCGAGGCCCAGACCCGCGCGCTGGGGAGCGGGTTCCGGTCCGCGTCGACGACGATTCCGGTCAGGGCACCACCGAGCGGCAGGCCGATCGCCAGCTCGACGTGTTGGCCCTCGTCGTACGGACCGACCGGATGCATCACGGCGGCCAACTTCTCGGGGGTGATCTCCAGGTTGTACTCCCCGGTCGCCGGTACGGAACGGAATTCGAAGCGTCCGCCCTCGGTGCTGTTCGAGCGGGAGCGGTACTCGCTGACGACGGTGCCGATGCCCATCTGGGGCCCGGAGTTGCGCGGGGCGATTCGCATCGGGACCCCGGCCAGCCATTCGGGCGTATCGGGAGGTCCGTTCAGGGCGCCCTCGAGCCACGCACCGATCGACGGCTCGAGCATCGGGGACGGCGCGCCGGCGTTCAGGTCCACCGCCTGCGCCGTCTCCATGTAGAGGAAGCGACCGTCGAGCGCGAGGAAGACCTTGTCCTCGGTCGGATCCACCCCGACCCGGAACGAACCGTCCTGGGCGACGCGCGCTCGGCCGAGTTCGATGGGGTTGTTGGAGCCGGACGAGTCCTCGTTGTCCGCGCCGGCGAAGCTGGTGGCCATGGCTTCCAGTTCACTGCGCGTCGCCGTGCGCACTTGATTGCCGAAGGCCGCATGCGAGAGCTCGTACCGGATCGCGACGACCTGGAGCGTGGGGTCGGGATCGAGGCCGGGCGGGAGCACGACGTGGCCCTCGATCGGACGAAGGGCCGCGTCGACCTCGGGGATCGGTTCGAAGGCCACGCTGGCCACGCGATCGGTGGCGTTCGCCTCGGTGACGTCGCCCACCAGTTCGGCGGTCGCGTCGTCCAGGTCCAGCGGGGCGTCCTGCGGTTCGTTCTGCTCGACCGCCCCGGATTCGCCTCGAGCGTCGGGCGAACTGGGGTCCGTTTGCAGGAACCAGAAGAGCCCGCCCGCTGCGACGAGCAGGATTGCGAGCGGGAGGAGGATCGAGGGTGTGGAGCGCGGTTCGGACATGACAGGAGGGCAGGCGGGGGACCTGGGACGAGTCGGGCGACCTGGGACGTGCCTTGGGACCGGATCTTGGATCGAGCGCTCAGGCTTCCGGGACTTCGGTCGAGCGTGTCGTTCATTCAACCCGGAGGGCATCTTCTTCGCACGTGGTGCGGCGACTTCGATGCGACCTGGGGTCACGCGGGGCGCGTGGCGACCGGAACAGGGTAGGATCCGCGCCACCGGGCCGTCCGCCCGACCCTCGATATGGTTCCGAACTCCGACTCCAACGACTCCCATTCCGACGCTGCCGCTGCCTGGCGGACCCGAACCTGGGAGCCCGCTGTGGCCAAGCACCCGGAGCGCAAGGCCGATTTCGCCACGCCGTCCGGGATTCCCCTCGAACCGCTGTACGGGGATGCTCCCGACGGCGGATGGCCCGGCGAGTTTCCGTTCACGCGCGGCATCCAGCCGACGATGCACCGCGGACGCTTGTGGACGATGCGCCAGTACGCGGGCTTCTCGAGCGCGCGCGCGACGAACGAGCGCTTCCGTCTGTTGCTCGAGGGCGGCCAGACCGGCCTGTCGACCGCCTTCGACCTGCCGACGCAGCTGGGTTACGACTCGGACGATCCCTTGGCTGCGGCCGAGGTCGGGATGGTCGGCGTGCCGGTCAACAGCACCCGTGACCTCGAGCGCTTGTTCGACGGCATTCCGCTCGGCGGCGTGTCGACGTCGATGACGATCAACGCGACGGCGCCGTACCTCTTGTGCGGTTACGTCGCGCTCGCCAAGCGCCAGGGCGTCGACCCGTCGCAGCTGCGGGGGACGGTCCAGAACGACATCCTCAAGGAGTATGCGGCGCGCGGGAACTACCGTTTCCCGGTCAAACCGTCGATGCGTTTGACCGTCGATCTGATGCGCTTCTGTCGCGATCACGTGCCGCAGTGGAACACGATCTCGATCTCCGGATATCACATCCGCGAGGCGGGCTCGACGGCCGTCCAGGAGCTGGCGTTCACCATGGCCAACGGTCGCGCCTACGTGCAAGCGGCGGTGGCCGGCGGACTGTCCGTCGACGACTTCGCGCCGCGCTTGTCGTTCTTCTTCAACGCGCACAACCACCTGTTCGAGGAGGTCGCCAAGTTCCGCGCCGCGCGTCGCATGTGGGCGCGCATCATGCGCGAGGAGTTCGGCGCCCAGAACCCTCGCTCGTGGGCGCTGCGCTTCCACACGCAGACCGCAGGTTCGATGCTGACCAGCCAACAGCCGGACAACAACATCGTGCGCGTCACGGTGCAGGCGTTGGCCGCGGTGATGGGGGGGACGCAGTCGTTGCACACGAACTCGCGCGACGAGGCCTTGGGTCTGCCCACCGAGACGAGCGCGCGCATCGCGTTGCGCACCCAGCAGGTGCTGGCGCACGAATCGGGCGTCGCGGACGTGATCGACCCGATGGGCGGTGCGCCGTACGTCGAGTCCTTGACCGACGAGATCGAGGCGCGTGCCCTGGCGCTGATGGCCGACCTGGACGAGCGCGGTGGCACGGTCGCTGCGATCGAGGACGGCTTCGTCCAGCGCGAGATCCACCGCTCGGCGCTCCAATGGCAGAAGGACGTCGAACGCCAGGAGCGCGTCGTCGTCGGTGTCAACGAGTACGAGGTCGAGGAGGGCTCGCCCGAGGTCTTCCAGCGCGACGCTTCGGCTCGCGACGAGGTGCTGGCCGACCTGGCCGCGGTGCGCGCCGAGCGCGATCCGAACGCGGTCGACGGTGCGTTGCGCGGCTTGACCGAGGCCGCCACGAGCTCCGCCGACCTGATGGCGCCGATGCTGGCCGCGGTGGAAGCTTCGGCGACGCTCGGCGAGGTCTGCGGCACGCTCCAGACCGTCTTCGGTCGTTTCGAACCCCCTGAGGTCCTCTGATGAACACCCCCGAAGTCCTGCACGGCCTGGCCGCTGATCTGCATCACGTGGCGATCGCCGTACCGTCGATCGCCGAAGCGCGCGCCCTGTACGAAGGTGCGCTCGGCATGACCGCCACCGACGTCGAATTCGTCCCCGGCCAGAAGGTCAACGTCCTGGTGCTGATGGCGGGAACGCAACGCATCGAGCTGGTCGAGCCGGCCTCGGACGACTCGCCGATCACCGGCTTCCTGGCGAAGCGCGGCGGCGGCATCCATCACCTCGCTTGGGAAGTGACCGACCTCGCCGATGCCCTCGCCAAGCTGAAGGCGCGCGGCATCCAGCTGATCCACGACACGCCCCAGGACGGCGCCCACAACACCAAGGTCGCCTTCCTGCACCCCAAAGCCTGCGGCGGCGTCCTGATGGAACTCGTCCAGCTCTGACGCCAGTCGTCGAGGTCAGCCGCGGGGCGGGAGCTTCAGGGTCGAGGGTTGGTGGCGCGTGCCGGTGGAGCGTTGCAGTTCGATCTCGCGCAACAGGGCCGACGGGGCGACCGTGCCGACGGGGATGCTGCCGCTCTCGGCGCCGCAATAGGAATTGTCGACCGCGGGGTCGTCGCCCAGTGCGATCACGCCCTGGATCGCGGCCAGCGGTGTGCCGACGAAGCTGACGTCGCGGACGCGGCTCTTCTTGCCGCTCGTGGCGTCGACGGTGTAGACCGCGGTCGGCGTGATCTGGAAGGCCTGGAAGTCGTAGGCGTCGCTGGACGTGGCGGTCTCGCCGCTCTCGGCCGAAGCGACGAGGACGCCGAACGGTTGATCCTGGTCGTCGACCTCTTGCATCCAGACCTGCTCGAGATCGGCGCGCGACACCGGATTGCGCGGCGCGACGATCAGATTCGCCATGCGCGCCATCACCTCGCGGCGGTACGTGACCCGACCGTGTCCGTTGGACGAACCCTGACCCGGGATCCCGTTGCGGCTCGTCAGGAAGAGGCGCAGCACCCCGTCCTGGACGAGGTGAACGCGCTGGGCCGGCGTGCCCTCGTCGTCGACGGTGTAGTGGCCGTAGAGCGAATGCCCTTCGAACTTCGCGAGGCTCGGATCGTCGAAGATGTCGATGCCCTCGGGCAGGATGCGCTTGCCGACCTTGCCCGAGAACGTGTGCCCCTCGGTGCGTGACAGGAGGCGTTCGCCCTCGAGGCGATGACCGATCGCTTCGTGGAACAGGACTCCGGAGGCCGTGCCGTCGAACAGGGCCGGGCCGGCGTGCGGTTCCATCGACGGCGCTTCGGTGAGCTCGCACAGGTCGCGGTAGATCGCGTCGACCGCGTGTTCCATGGTCGCATCGTCCGGGAGCTCGTTCGCGTTGCGGACGTAGAACGTCTTGGACGACACCTGGGCGATACCGTCCGGCGCGAGCATCTCGCCGAAGACGTAGACCTCGAAGAAGCGCTCTTGAGCGATCGAGCGCGCGCCCTCGGAGTTGACCTGGACGCGCGTCTGGACGACCTCCTTGAACTGGACGTACGGATCTTCGATGCGCGGGTACTTCTTGAAGTGGGTCGAGGCGCGCGCGACGAAGGCCTCCGCTTCGACCTGGGTGCCGCGCAACCGGCCGATCGAGGCCTCGATGCGATCCGGTCGTCCCTTGCGCAGGCTGGGTGCGTCCTCGACCAGCCGCTCGTCGAGGCTGGCCTTCTTCTTGTCGTAGTAGTCCTGAATCGCCTCGCGGTGGCGCGCTTGCGTCAGGCGCCAGAGCGTGTAGCGGATCGCGAACGGATCCAGGTTCTGCGGACCGTCGCACCAGTCGTGCCAGTGCGGATCGTCCTTGTCGCTGTCGAGGCGCCCGTCGAGCGTTTGATCGGAGCGATAGGATCCGACGCGCAGGTCCACGTGCAACGTCGTCGATCGGATCGGATCCGAATCGAAGACGGTGCCGTAGCGACCCCAGATCCGAAATCCCTCGCGCGTGCGCAGCAGGTACGAGAGGTAGCAAGGCGCCGGATGCCCATCGACCCGCAGCCCCTTCATGGAGCGCGCCAGCTCCAGTTCCATCGCGCGCATGGCGCTCTTCGCAGTCTTCCGATCGATCATGAGCCAGAGAGCTTATCTGCATGTCCGCGAGGCCAGCAGGTCGCGTCCATCACTTATTCCGGCTTCGCGCGTGGATTCGTGGCGGGGCAAACGCCGCAGGGCCCATACACCCCGGTGCCGCCCCCCGCCGGCCCGCGCCCGCGGGGGGGGC
>JAJDEX010000516.1 GCA_029259575.1 Planctomycetota bacterium
TCGCGGTGGGGGGCCGTGCCGTTGATGGCGGGCCCACAAATGGTCGGATCGCCACCGACGAAGTTGGAGGTCAAGGCCGTCGTCGTGTCGAAACCGAACGACCCGACGCCGCTGATCGCGGTCGGGGTCGCACAGGTGTCGTTGCCCGGACGCGCAACGGCCGGAACCGCCACGTTCAGGAAGCCGGGCCCACCGGCCAAGCTGCCAGCCGCCCAGTTGCCGACCTGAACCAGGTACACGTCGCCGGCCGTGACGCCGGAGATGACGATCTCGCTCTCGCCGAACGTCGCACAGCCGCCCTCGTCGTTGTTGCTCAAGCACGTTGCCGTGCAATCGCCACCGACGTGGATGTTCATGTCCGTGTCCGCACCCTCGCCGCAGTTGTCGAAGATGAAGATGCCACTGGCCAGGGCGGTCCAGGCGAAGAACACATCACGATCGGGCGGGACGTTGCCGTTCGCCGAGGCGCAGAGGATCGCGTTGCCCCCGTCGAAGCCACTTCCGACCGCGGCCGTGCGGTCGAAGGGGAAACTGCCCACGCCACTGATGACGTCCGGCGTCGCGCAGGTGTCGTTGGTCGGGGGCGGAGGAGGAACCGAGACGTTCAACGAACCCAGGGCCGGGGTCGTCGTGGTGCTGTCCCAGTCGCCGATCTGGATCAAGTAGGTCTGGCCCGAGGTGATGCCGGGGACGGTCACCTCGCTCTCACCGCCGAAGCAGTTCGGACTGCCATCGGCAGCCGCGACGCAAACGGCCGTGCAGTCGGCACCGAGGTGTACGTTCATCTGCGTGTCGTTGCCCGACCCACAGTTGTCGAAGATGTGCGTGCCGCTGGCGAGCGCGGTCCACGCGAAGAAGACGTCGCGGTAAGGGGGCAGGCCACCCTCCGCTCCGGCACACGTGATGGGGTCCGAGCCGTCGAACCCGCTGGACGTCGAACTCGTGCGGTCGTACGCGAAGGAGCCGAGGCCACTGATGATGTCGGGCGTGCTGCAGGCGTCGTTGGCGGGCGGGGGGCCGGGGACCACGATGGTCAGGATGCCGGGCCCGTTGGTGCCCGAGCCGACTCCGCTCCATCCGCCGACCTGGATCAGGTAGTCGGTCGCGGCGGTGCCGGCGAAGTTGATCGAACTTTGGTTGCCGCAGGCCTGGTCGTTGTAGTCCAGGCACGTGGCGGCACAGTCCGCTCCCAGGTGCACGGAGAGTTGCGTGTCGTACGTAGCTCCTCCGCAGGTCGTTACGGTGAACGCTCCGGTGACCGTGGGCGTGAAGACCCAGAAGAGATCACTCTCGAACGGGTTGCCGTTGGGCGAACAGGGTGCCACACCATTGCCGTCGAAGCCGCTGTCCGTCGCGAGCGACGAATCGTAGGGATAAGCTCCGGCGGTGGTGATGGGTGTGGGGATGCTGCAGTCGTCGCCACCTTGGGCGGCTGCCAGGGTCGGCAGGGACAACAAGAGTGCCCCAGCACTCAGGGCGCGCATTTGAGATTGCATGATGCGGTTCGAAGGGAGTGAGTGAGTTCGGTAGCCGGCCTTGGGCCAGCTGGCGAAGAATGGAGAAGTCACACAAGGTCCCCACGAACGGAGGCCGAGCGCGATGTCATTCAGACTAGGCCTGTTCCCGAGGACTCGACAGACTGGAGTTCCAAATCGAGACCAGGGCCTCATGCAGGTGCCCCCAACGCGAAGAGGGCGCCTCCTGGGAGGCGCCCTCTTCAACCGGGTCGCCTATGAGAGGCCACCGCAACGTGGTGTCGATCCTAGAACTGAACCTGCAGCACGTTCGAGAAGTTGGCCGAGCTGCCCGGGTTCGGGAACGGGCCCACCTGGTCGCGGTACCAGCACTGGAAGAAGTACGTGTCGCCGATGGAGATCAACTGGCCCGACGGCGCGAAAGGAAGTTCCGACGGCACGTTGAAGCCGTTCTGGCTCGCGCCCATTCCGTTGCCGACGATGCTCAACAGAACACCGTTGGCGTCGAACTGCGCCAAGGAGTTGAGCTCGGGGTTGGCCTGGTTCGTCGCGACGTTGGGGTTGTAGCGACCGGCCGGCAGATCCAGGCACAGCGTGCCGTTGAAGATGTTCAACGAAGCGTTCGCGGTCGAGGACACCATGAAGAAACCGAACTCGGCGGGCGGGCCTCCGGTGCACTCCAGGTGCAGGCCGCTGCCGAACGCGTTGCCCAGCGTCGAGCCCGACAACGTCGCCGTGCCACCCAAGTAGTGGGGCATCGGCGGGTCGCAGACGATGCTGGTCGAACTCGTCGGGCAAACACCCAGGCTGTTGATGTTGAGCAATCCATCTCCAGGCACGTTGCCATCGAAGTACGTGCCGACCTGGATCAAGAACTGGTCCCCAGCGGTGACGCCAGCAAGCATGACCATGGAGAGCAGGCCCGTTCCATCGTCGTCATCACCCTGATAGCAGAGCGCTCCGCAATCGACACCTGAGTGGATGTTGATCTTGGTGTCGGAGATGCCGGTCGTGCCTTCCGTATCGATCTGGAAGCTGCCGCTGCAAGGGGCGGTCCACACGTAGAACATGTCGCGGGCGATCTGCTGCTCGAGGCCGGTCTGCGAGTCGTGCGGGAAGCACGGGTGGATGCCGTTCGAGGCGAACTCACCGCCGTTGAACCCCGTCGTCGTGGCGCCGGAGTTGTTGAACAGGAACGTGCCCAGGCCAGCGATCGGCTCGGGTGTGGCGCACGTGTCGTTGGCGGGCGGCGGCGGAGCGAGGACCACGTTCAGCGTGCCTACGGCTGTACCGAACTGGTTGGTCGCCCAGTCGGAGACCTGGACCAGGTAGGTCTGGCCGGAGACGACGCCGGGCAGGGATACCGTGGACTCGCCGGTGTTGCAGTTCAATCCACCGTCCGCGGCCACGATGCAAGCTGCCGCACAGTCCGCACCGAGGTGGACGTTCATGACCGTGTCGTTGCCTTCGCCACAGTTGTCGAGGATGTAGTTGCCGCTCGCCGTCGCGGTCCAAGCGATGAAGACGTCACGTCCACCCGGCCCAGCTTGCGCGATGCCGCAAGTCAGCGGATCACCGCCGTCGAACCCGCTGGTCGTCGCATCGGTTCGATCGTAGGCGAAGGATCCCAGCCCGGATGCCGCCGTCGGCGTCGCGCAGGTGTCGTTGGCGGGGGGAGGTCCTGCGATGGTGACGGTCAAGGAGCCGGGTCCCTCGGTGCCGAAGCCGGCCGTGCTCCAGCCGCCGACCTGGATCAGGTAGCTGGTCGCAGCGACTCCGCTGACGGCGACCGTGCTCTGGTTGCCGCAGTCCTGGTCGTTGTAGTCCAAGCAGAAGGCGGTGCAATCCGCACCGACGTGGACCGAGATCTGTGTGTCGTAGGTCGCGCCTGCGCAGGTGGAAACCCCGAACGTGCCGTTGGCGGCCGGTGTGTAGACCCAGAACAGGTCGCTCTCGAACGGGTTGCTGTTCGGTGCGCAAGGAGCGCCGCCGTTGCCGTCGAAGCCACTCGATGAGGCGCCCGTCGAGTCGTAGGGGTAGACGCCTGCAGTGGTGATGACGGTGGGGACGTTGCAGTCGTCACCGCCTTGAGCTGAGGCCAGAGTGGGCAGGGCGAGCAGGAGTGCTCCTGCACTCAAGGTGCGCAGTTGAAGTTGCATGGTGCGATGCGAAGGGAGAAGGTCGTGGGGGGGGCGCGTACGATTCGCCCCCAGAAGCAGGGCGAAGCGAGTCGGGGCGGGGGTGCCCCCAGGAAATAG
>JAJDEX010000517.1 GCA_029259575.1 Planctomycetota bacterium
CGGTGTCGACGACCGAGAAGTTCGACAGGTTCGTGGTCTCGTCCCGGATGCGGATGCCGCCGGGGCCGTCCTCGGGACGACGCCATGCGCCGCGGACGCCGAGGTGCAGGACCTCGGTCTCGGTCTGGACCGGCGCGCTGACCAGGCGGCCCGCGAAGCCGAAGCCCTCGTCGGCCGTGGCCTTCTTGGTGGCGCCTTCGCCGAAGAGGCCGACGGCCCAGTAGAGGTCGTCGGAGTTGTTCTGGGCGCGCAAACCGATCGCGCGATCGACGAAGGGGATGACCAAGGCGGTGTCGACGCCGCGTTCGACGAACGGGATGTCGTTCGAGCTCATCTCGACGTCCAGGCTGTACGGCTGCTTCTGATGGCCGAACGTGATCGTCGGGCCATCGCCTTCGTGGCGACCGACCCAGAAGTCCTTCAGAGAGATCTTGTTGCTGCCGAAATCGGCCTCGGCCGCCCAGATCAGGTCGTCGGGCAGCGTGCCCCTCATCTCGAGGCGCGCGCGGCGCAGCTCGGAGCCGTCCTGGATGGCGGGATTGAAGGCGCCCTCGTTGCCGTGGACGTTGAAGTCGGTCTGCAGGCGGCCGCCGATACGCATGCTGGACGTGCCGTTCGCGGACGTCACCTGGAAGCCTTTGGCGTCCATGGTGAGCACGGGACTGTCCTCGCGTGCGGCGCGGCTCGCGCGGGAGTCGACGGCAGGGGCTGCGCTGGTGACCGTGGAGGTGGAGGCGAGGGGGGCCACCTCATCGCTGACGATGGAGGCGTGCAAGGCCTCGTTCTCCGCGAGGTTCGCCTGGGGGGCAGCACATCCGGTGATGGCCAGACCCGCGAACATCAGGGACGTCGCGAGGTGGGGGGGATTCGTTCGGTTCATGGTTGGAGTTCGGACAAGGGGATCGTTGGCGGGAACGATAGAGGCTTCCCTCGCCGGCAAATGTGAAGAGACCTTGAATGCTGATCCCGCCCAAGGCGGCCGCCACGTGCCCGAACCGCCTGAGCGGCCTGAGGGCACCCCTCCTCCGGAAATCACTCCGCCAGCAGCGACTGGAGGTCCGCCTGGGCCGGCTCGAACCCGGCTGCATCCGCCTTGCGCATCCATTGGATGGCGGCCTCCCGGTCCACCTCGGTCCCGATGCCGTAGCGCGCATACGTCGCCAGGGCGTAGGCCGATTCCCCATGACCAGCTTCCGCTGCGGACTCGAGCCAGATCCGGCCCTGCTCGACGTCCTTCTCGAATCCGGGCAGGCCGTTGTAGGTGTGCTTGCCAGCCACGAATCGGGCATCCGCTTCACCCTCGTTCGCGGCACGCACGATCCAGTCCGCGCCTTCCTTGCGCGTGGCCTCGTCGGGGTGCGCGTTGCAGTATCGACCGTATTCGAGCATGGCCAGGGCATGGCCATCCTCGGCGAGGGCGAGCACGGCGTCGTACCCGCCATCGAGCTGCGCCTGGATGACCTGCGCGGCCGGATCACCATTCGCCGCGGCGGCTTCGTTGTCCTTCACGAAGTCGCGGGCAGCGTTCCCCGCTTGGTCTTCGAGGTCGCGCATGGACTCTGCGTCATCCGTCGCGGCATCGTGGATCGCTGTATCGAGAGTCTCGTCGAGGGGCTGGTCGGACGTGGCGCCCCCGCAGGCGGGAAGGACGGCGAGCAGGGTGAGGAGCAAGCAGGGGGAGGCGTGGCGCATGCGGCTCAACGTAGCGAGTTCGCGGACCCGTTCAACACTTCGGAGTGCCTCGGGGACCAACCCCGTGATCCGAAGCTATTCGGCCGAGGCTACATGAGCCCGCGCTCGATCCACGAAGCTCGCGATGGCCTCGTCGGTGTGCCCGAGCGACGCATGCCGCGCCCACAGCCAGTCCACGACGCGTGCGCCGTTGCACGGGGGCTCGTCCTCGACCTCGGCCAGGTACGCGCGTTGCAGTTCGGCGGTTCGTGGCACCACGTGGACGTGGACCTGCGGGACCATCTCGCCGAACTTCATCAGGTAGATCCGCTCGGGTTCGATCAGGTCCTGGACGAGCGCTTCGGCCAGCGTGACGCAGCGATAGAAGTCGGCGGCGACCTCGGCCGGCATGCGTGACACATGCGTACACGGGGCCTTGAGCTCGACGATGACGTAGCCGGGCAGGCGGTAGCCCGACGCCTGCACCATCGTGCAATGCTCGGTCTCGTGGATCAGCAGGGCGTTCATGATCAGTCCTTCGTCTTGACGAGATCCGCAGCCACCTGCTCGACGGCGCGCCAGACGCGCAGCGTGTTCGGGGACCAGAGCTTCTCGATCTGTACGGCGGTGTAGCCGCGTCGCACCAGTTCGAGCGTCACGTTGAAGGTCTCGCCAGCGTGGTTCCAACCCTGCACGCCGCCGCCGCCGTCGAAGTCCGAACTGATCGCCACGTGGTCGATCCCGATCAGCTTCACGGCGTGATCGATATGATCGGCGAAGTGCGTGACGTTGGCCTTCTCGATCTTGGCATCGAAGGCGGTGACGAGGTCGCGCAGTTGTTTCAGCTTCTGCCGCGTCTCCGGGGATTCGTCGACGGGCTGCGAACCGCGCTGGGGCGGGAGACCCAGCTCCTCGCGCGACCGGGCGATGAACTCGCGGCGTCCGCCGTCGTCCTTGACGTAGCTGTCGAACGCAACGCATTGAATGACGCCGCCGTTGGTCTTGAGGGCGAGCAGCTCGGCGTCGCTCAGGTTGCGCCCGTGCAGTCGGATCGCGTCGACGCCCGAGTGCGACGCGATGACCGGCGCCTTCGAGTGTGCGATCGCCTGCAGCGTCGTCGTCTCGGCGGCATGCGACACGTCGACCATGATGCCGACGCGATTCATCTCCTCGATCGCCTTGCGGCCGAGTTCCGACAACCCGCCGTAGAGCGTCACGTCCTCGGGCGTGTTGGAGTCGCCGAGCTGGCTGTGCCGGTTGTGGGTGAGGCTCATGTAGCGCGCGCCGCGCT
Source organism: Planctomycetota bacterium (assembly GCA_029259575.1). Taxonomy (GTDB): domain Bacteria; phylum Planctomycetota; class UBA1135; order UBA1135; genus JAJDEX01. The sequence goes on from JAJDEX010000517.1 coordinate 2,963, forward strand.
TGTGGAACTCTTCGATCGCCGCGAGGTCCGTGCCCATCGCATAACCGTTCTCGATGCCGATGCACGCGACCAGCTTGCCAGACGCAGCGATGCGCTCGACGTCGTCCGCCGTGTGCGCGATCTCGATGTGTTCGGGATAGCGGCGAGCCATGCGCTCGATCGCGTCGAACTTCGATAGAGCGATCTCACGCGCGCGCGCGAAACCCTCGTCGTCCAGTTGGCCCTGGCCGACGTAGACGATGTAGAAGGCGACGTCGAGGCCGCCCGCGCGCATCTTCGGGAAGTCGACCTGGTTCGTGCCCCAGATCGTCGGGTCCTGACTCAGGCGTGCTCGCGCTGCACCCACTGGATCATCGGGGTAGTCCGGCGATGCGAGTGTCGTCGAGATGTCCTTGTGGGTGTCCAGCGTCAGCGCCGCGCGGTGGATGCGTTGGGCCTTCGCGAGCAACAGGGCCTCCGGTCCGTCGTCGAGCACGAACGAGTTCGACACGTCGTTCCCGAAGTCGGCGTGCCGATCGAGTTGCCAGACGACCGTCTTGGTCTTCGGGTCGACCTCGATGAGCAACGGCTGATCCGGGCCCGCGTGGCAGTTGCCGATGACGTAGTTCCCGTTGGTCAGGACCTGGAGCGTCGTGACCGAGGCGAGCTGAATGCCGTCGAGTTCATTCCTGGTCAAGAACCAAGTGACTTCCATTTTGGGAGTGACTTCCAGGGCGGAGTGGCCGTTGCCCGTCGTGATCAAGGTGTTGCCATTGTCCAGGCGCAGCGCCGTGAAGCACCCGTTGGCGAACGACTCGGGGTCCTGGCCACCCATGGGTTCACGACCGAACATGGGTACGTCGTATTCCCAGATCACCTTGCCGTCGGAGTCGTACTCGCGCACGACTCCATTCATGTCGTGCGCGACCAGCACGGTGCCCATCGGGGTCGAACGCATCAACCGCGAATCTCTGTTCGGGTGAGGGCGACTCACCCGTGTTCCAGGCTGCACGACGGGACGCTGCACGGTCAGCGGGAATTCGCTGATGAGCTTGCCCAGGCGATCGACCTCGATGATGCGCGCCGGGCCGCTCTCGGCGATCCGGACGTTTCCGTTGGCCAGCGGTTCGAAGGAATGCACCTCGACGGGCTTGCCCGCATTGCCGTTGCTGGTCGCCGAATCGTAGGTCCAGACGACGGTCTTCGTCGTGCGTTCGATCTCGACGATCTCGCTGGAACCGCGCTGGACCATGATATTGCCGTTGGGCAGCACGTGCAGATCGTGGATCCCGCCCCATGGCATCTCCCATTCGATCTCGCCATCTGCGGCCAGGATCACCAATCGGTCGTCACCTTGAAGGCATACCCGGTGCTGGGCGAGCGTGGGTGCGGAACAGCAGACCGTCAGAGCGAGAAGCGTGGCAAGGCGG
>JAJDEX010000518.1 GCA_029259575.1 Planctomycetota bacterium
TACTTCGTCGCGTCCTCGGGCGACGCGCCGTCCTTGGGCGCCTTGATGCGCTGGGCCAGCCAGTACTGGGAGACCTGGTCCTGGATGGACTGGGCGTGCGACTCCTTGGTCATGACCCAGCGCACGATCTGGTTCGAGGACGTGTTCTCGCTCCCCTCCATCGCGAGCACTTGCGTCATGCCCTTCTCGATCGTCGCGGCGTCCTCGAGCATCATCTCGATGCGCATGTGGTCGCCGTAGATCCCGCAGGGAACCTGGCAGTGGAATGCGCTCGGCGCGGAGTACGCGGGTGCGTTCGTGGCGGCCGGCGCGGTGGCGGTGGCAGGCCCGAAGGAGAACGCAGTCAGCGGAGTCTTCGTCGCGGCGAAGGCCGCACCACAGAAGAGGGTCACGAGGAGAATGGGTCGCAGCATCGGAATGGTCTGGAAGATGGAGTGTCGAACACGCCGCTGGAAGCAGGCGTTGCGCACGAGGATAACGAATCCACAACGCGGCTAGGTTGCAGATACGTCACGAGGCCCGTTCCGCATCGCGGAACGGGCCTCGTGTTGTGTGGATTGCGTCGCAGCCAGGGCTGGACGACCGGGGCCGCTCAGCTGCGGCTCGGTTGTCGCACCCTAGGTGCGCTTGGGCTTCAGAATGCCCGCGTCGATGAGCACGCGGTACGCACCCTTCTTGTTGACCGTCTTGAGCGCACGCGTCGAGAGCTTCACAGTGACGTACTCACCGATCTCGGGCACCCAGAGGCGCTTCTTCTGCACGTTCACCTTGAACTTGCGCTTGGTGACTCCGGTCACGCGGAGGCCGACGCCTCCGGACTGCTTCGAGAGGCCGCGTCGGGCGATGGAACCGCCGCTCTGCGTTCCGCGGTTGGTGATCTGACAGACTCGGGACATGACTGGGAGTGAGGTCGAAGGGGGTCTTGGATCCGCCCACTGGGGGCTACGTGGGCGCGTGGTCGGCACCCGTCCTGGCGGATCGAGCCGAGGAGTATGCCAGGAGAGTTCGGGGGGGGCCAGGGTTCAGCAGGGAGGAACCTGCATCGGAGGCCAGAAAATCGCCTCGAACTCCGATTCCCGTCCCCGAGCGGAGGATTCAGGGCCTCCATGACGCCGGGAGGCGCCGCGGCCAGCCCTCAGTAGTACTTCCGGACCTCGGTCGCCTTCATCCGGTAGACCTGGGCCCCGTCCGGATCGTCGCCGGGGGGCTGGACGATCTGCATCTTCCCCGAGACGACCACCGGTTGGTACGGGTAGTAGTCGCACTCCAGGTCCTTGGGGACCTCGATGTAGACCCACTCGTCCGGGGCCGGCGAGCCGCCGAAGCAGCACGACGCCAGGTCGCGGACCAGCATGAAGACCGTCAGGGTCTTCTCCTCCATCTCGACGGGGAACTGGTAGCCGATGAGCGACAGGTCCTGGCCGTCCAGCTCGAGGATGTTCGGCGGGTAGATGAACTCGGGCGGGACCTCATCGGGCCAACCGTAGAGGTTGTCCATCAACGCCTCGTGGTCGCAGTTGGCCAACGAGAGGCCGCGGAACGTCAGGATGTCCTCGCCCGCGTCCATCAAGGACGGGTCGGCCAGTTGATCGAGGCGGTCCGCATCCCACTCCGCGGACTCGATGGTGGAGCCCAGGTTGGAGAGGTCGGCGCCCGTGGATTCGACCTCGTCCTCGGACACGCTGCACTGGCAGCCCACGATCACGAAGGCACCGACGAGAGCGCTGGACAGGGCACCGCGTAGGGAGGGAGATTCGAGTTGCACGGTTCGGAGGTGGTGAGGGTCGGCTCGGGGCCAATGGCTGCATCGACCGGCTCGGTGCCGATTCAGCGGAAGATGTGAATCGTGACGTTTCCGGCCGCGTCGATCCACCCACGGTACATCCCCGCGGTGTTGAAAGGGGCGGATACGTTTCCCTCACGATCGAGGGCGATCAGGCCGCCCGTGCCGCCCTTGTCGGTCAGGGTGCCCAGGATGACGGCGCGGGAGGCGTCCCACAGGGATTCTCCGCCATAGCGCATGCGTGCAGCCACGTCGTGGGCCACCGCGCCGCGGATGAAGAACTCGCCCCAGCCGGTCGAGGAGATCGCACATGTCTCATCCTCGGCCCAGACGCCCGCGCCGACGACCGGCGAATCGCCGATGCGACCCCAGCGCTTGTTGGTCATGCCACCGGTGGACGTGCCCGCCGCCAGGTGTCCCGCGGCATCCAGCGCCACGCAGCCCACCGTGCCGTGCTTCTCGTCCGCGATGGATTGGCGCAACTGCTCGCGGCGCCGGTCGGTCTGGAAGAACGAGTTGGGCACGATCTCGAGGCCCTGGTCGGTCGCGAACGCCTCGGCGCCGGCCCCGCTGAGCATCACGTGTTCGGAGTGGTCCATGACGGCGCGCGCCGCGAGGATCGGGCTGCGCACCGTCGAGACGCCCGCGACCGCTCCGGCCAGGCCCGTGCCGCCATCCATGACCGAAGCGTCCAGTTCGCAGCGCTCATCGTGAGTCAGCACCGCGCCCTTGCCGGCGTTGAACAAGGCGGATTCCTCCATCGGTCGAATCGTGGCGGTCACCGCATCCATCGCGCTGCCGCCCTTGGTGATCACGGCGTGACCGGCGCGCAGTGCTTCCTCGAGCGCGGCGCGATACGCAGCCTCCTTGTCGGGCGTCATGTCCTCGCGCAGGAGCGTGCCCGCGCCGCCGTGGATGGCGAGCACGACCGGAACCGGCGATTCGCTGGCGCCCGACGTCATGCTGCAGCCCGTCCCCAGAAAGAGGAGTCCGAGACCGAGGAACACGTGGACGCAGGTGGGGAGTTGAAGCACGGGAGAAGCAGCGGGGCAGGAGCCACGGGGATGGGTGACTAGGAAGGGTCGTGGGAGGCGGGCACACCGAGTCGCTTGCGGAGGCGGCGCGCCACGTCCCAGGCGAGCGCGGCGAGCACCAACACGCCGCACACGACGTTCAGCATGGCACCGTCCTCGTGAATGTGTTCGACGATGTTGGTGGTCGGTACCAGGTCGAGCCAAGGATAGACCTGCTCGACCAGCCAGCCCAGCGCCAGCGCACCGATCGCGATCG
>JAJDEX010000519.1 GCA_029259575.1 Planctomycetota bacterium
TCGACCACGGGCCGCACCGACTGTTCACGCGCGACCGCGGGCTCGAGGAACACCTCTTCGAACTGCTCGAGGGCAACCTTGTCCAGCGCGAACGCACGAGCCGCATCCACCTCGAGGGACGTTGGTTCGACTACCCGCTGCGCTTCGGCAACGTCGTGCGCAACCTTCCGCCGCGCTTGCTCCTGAAGTCGGGCTACGACTACCTGAAAGCACGCGCCTCCGATCGACTGCATCCCGGCAAGGACGAGAACTTCGAGGCCTGGGTCACGCGCCGTTTCGGACGCACGCTCTACGAGTTGTTCTTCGGCGCGTACACCGAGAAGGCCTGGAACATGCCGGCCTCGTCGCTCAGCGCGGATTGGGCCAGCCAACGCATCGCGCAACGCTCGCTCTGGGACGCCTTCGTCTCGTCCCTGCGACCCGAGTCCGAGGACGCGCGCAGCAACGCGGCCAGCTTCCACTACCCGCGCACCGGCGGGATCGGCGCGTTGGCCCAGGCCTACGCGCGCCGCATCGAAGCTGCCGGCGGTGAGATCGTGCTCGGAGCCCGCGTGCGCGGACTGGAGCACGACGGCAAGCGCATTCAGCGTGTCGTCGCCGACCGCAACGGCTCGCGCGAGACCTGGGCCGCGGATCGCATCCTGAACACGGCACCGTTGTCGAACCTCGTCACCTGGATCGATCCCCTGGGTCCCGCGTCCGAACGTGCCAGCGCCGCGCGACTGCGCCACCTGGGCATCCTGTTCGCCTACGTGCAGGTCCAGCGCCCCTCGGTCACGCCCGATCATTGGATCTACCTGCCCGAGCGCCACCTCGCGGTGAATCGCATCTCGGAGCCCAAGAACTTCTCGGACGACATGGCGCCCGGCGACGCGACCGCGCTCTGCTGCGAGATCACCTGCCGTCCCGGGGACGGCGTCTGGAGCCTGGATCGCGACGCGGCTGCGGCGTTGGCCGCGCGCGACCTGGAGTCGATCGGATTGCTGCAACCCGGTGAAGCCCAGCCGCTCGCCGTGCGCCGCGTACGCCATGGATATCCGGTCTACGAGGTCGGCTACCGCAAACATCTACAAGCCCTGCGTCACGCACTGCGGCGCTTCGAGAACCTGAGCACGACCGGTCGCCAAGGCCTCTTCCGCTACAACAACATGGACCACTCGATCCTGATGGGCCGCAAAGTGGCCCGCGCCCTGCTCGAACCGAGCGCTCCGATTCCCGCGCGAACGGCCGATGCCATCGCCACCGACACGAGGTGGTTCGGATGAGCCAAGCCACACCTGAACTGGTCGAAGTCGCCTGCGCTCTGTGTGGCGCGGCCCGACGTCGTGAAGTGTTCCAGGACGCGCCCTACAAGGTCTGGCGCTGCATCGAGTGCGAGCTCGTCTACGTCAGCCCGCGCATCCCGGACGATTGGCTGATCGACACCGTGTACAACGCCACGTACTGGCGCTCGGAAGCGCCGCGGGATCGTGGCTACGCCGACTACCTGACCGACGAAAAAGCCGCACGCCGGACCTGGTCGCGGCGCTGGAAGGCGCTGGCCGAGTGGTGGCCCGCGAGCGGCAGCGTCCTGGACGTCGGTTGCGCGAACGGCGGCTTCCTGGACCACGCCCGCAACCAAGGGCTCTCCCCCTATGGTTTGGAGCCGAGCCTCGCCGCACACACGCGCGCGATCGACCGGATCGGCGCGCATCGCGTGATCCGCAAGGACCTGGGCACCGCGTCGGCCGTGCGGCCGGACGGTTGGCCGACCCACTTCGACCTCGTGACGATGTGGGACGTGTTGGAACACCTGCCCGACCCCGTCGGCGCGTTGCGCCAAGCGGGCGAACTGCTGGCGCCCGGGGGCCGCGTCGTGGTCGAGACCCAGGACGTGGGCAGCCGTTTCGCCAGGCTGCTCGGTCGTCGTTGGCACCACTACAAACACGTCGAGCATCTGATGCACTTCGACAAGAGCACGCTCGAGCAAGCCCTGGCCGCAGCCGGACTGCGTGCGTTGTCGTGGACGCGGCGCGGCGCGGGCAAGTCGGTGCGGCTCAGCTTCCTGATCGAGCGGTCCGCGCGGGTCGCGCCCTGGATGCCGCGACTCCTGAGCCCGTTGCTGCGCTTGGGCAACCCGCTCTTCTACGTCAATCCGTGCGACGAGTGGATCGTCGTGGCCGAGCCGATCGAACCCGCCTGAGTTCGCACCCGACGATCGCATGGACGCTCTCGCGCACGAACAGTTCGTCTCGCTCGAACGGAACCATTGGTGGTTCCGCGGGCGGCGAGCGGTCTGCGGCGCGCTGGTGCGACATGCGCTGCGGGACGCGCAGCCCGAGGCGATCCTGGACATCGGCTCGGGTTCGGGCGGGTTCCTGGACCTGCTGAGGTCGACCGGTGTCGAACCGACCGCGATCGAGTGGGACCTGGACGCGTGCCGACGTGCCCGTACACGAGTGGACGGCCCAGCGGGCCAGGTCGGACCCGGGGGCGTCCTGTCCGGATCCGCTGAACGCCTGCCGTTCGCGGACGCCGCCTTCGACCTCGTCACGATGTTCGACGTGCTCGAGCACCTCGAAGAGCCGCAGGCCGCGGCCCGCGAAGCCTGGCGCGTGCTGAAACCTGGCGGCGCTCTCTTGGTGCACGTGCCCGCCCATCCCTGGCTCTTCGCCGAGAACGATCGCGTCGCCGGCCATCATCGACGCTACACGCGCGCGGAGTTGCGACGCACCTTGCGCGGCGCTGACTTGACCGCGGAACGCGTCGCCTGGAGCAACGTGCTGCTCTTCCCGCTCATCGCGCCGCTCGTCCTGGCGCTCGGGTGGGCCGAGCGCGTCGGTCTGCGTCCCGAGGGGCGCACGAACCTGTCCGTCGACCCTCCGCGCTGGGTGCACGCGCTGTTGGCGAGCCTGTATGGACTCGAAGCGCGCTGGGTGGCGCGCTTCGATCTGTGGCCGGGCCATTCCCTGGCCGCCATCGCACGTCGCCCGCTCGCCGCGACTCCCGCGCTTGGCGAGGAGGACGCGCCGAACCGTCCGACGATCAGCCGCCCGCGGGCGGGTCGTTCGAATCCGTCGCCTCGTCCCCATCCGACGGGGATCCTGCGCCGGCCGGCTCCTCTTCCGCCTCTTCGTCCCAGCTCGGAACGTTGAGCTGGAACTTGGCCTGGAACCACTCGGAACGCGGGTGGAGCACGTCGCGCATCAGGGCCACGGCTTCGGTGTTGAGTTCCGTCCGGCGGCCGTTGAGCAACTCGACCGGCAGCATTTGATCGAGCGGCGCCTCGCGCGTCTCGACGAGATGGATCAAGTAGGCGTGCGTGCCCGCGCGGTTGATGCCGGGCTGCGGCAACATGCCGGGCTCGAGATCGAACATCGTCGGCTGTTCGGCCAGGATCGTGTCCAGGTCCGTCGCGTCGTCAGGTGCGATGGGTCGACGGCCACGCCACGCGCGGTCGGTGACGGTCATGCTGAAGATGTCGGCCTGCTCACGCAACGTCTCGGAGTCGACGACGGGCGACCACGCGGCCTCGGCGATCATGGTTCCGTTGTCGTCCAAGGGGCGGTCGGCACACATGTCGCGCAGGACGTTGAAACGCTGGACGGCGAGGCGACGCGCCTCTTCCTTGGCCCAGGCGTCGACGACCTCGTCCTTGATCAGGAACATGTCCTGGGGCGCGGGATCCACGCGGTCGAGCAGGCGCGCGATGACGAGGGCGCCTTTGTGGACCTGCACGTTCGGGATCATGCTGTTCTTGGGCGAGAACGAGAGTCGCGAAGCGAGCGCTTGTCCACCCCAGGTCTCGTTCTCGACGATCTGCTCGGTGGAGAGCGACGCCGTCGGCTGCTCGACGGTGAGGCCGAGCGCGGTGGCTTCCGCGACCCAATCGACGTCCGGAGCGTCCACGTCGGCTTCCCGCGTGCGCACGTCCTTGAGGAACTCGCCCAGCGCGTTGTAGATCGCGGCCTCGGCGTTCACCGTTTCGCGCACGTCCTCGAGCGCTTGGAACTCGAGCGGCGGCGCGGGGTCCCCGGACTCGGGGTCGTACGGCGGATCGGGCTCGATCACGAAACGCGTGGCGCGCGAGAGGTTGTAGTAGAGCTCCTGGCTGGCGGCCAGGTCGACCGCGTCGGGCTTCGGATACTTCGCGAGCAACGCCGAGGCGTCGAAGGTCGAGTCCGCGCCCGCAGGCATCGGCACGTACGCGAGCGCGACCTGCATCATCGCGTCGCTGTAGAACTGGCGCTTCTGGAACTCCTGGAGTCCGTCGTACCAGGCCTTCAGGTCGGCGTCGGGCGGTGCGGATTCCTTGGCGACCTCTTCCCAGTCCGAGATCTTGGTCTCGATGTACTCGAAGCGGTACTCGGGGTTGGCTTCCTTCCACGCGGCTTCGACGGCCGCGGGGTCGGCGAACATGTTGGCGGCCTGCAGGATAGCGGTGCGCATGTTGGCGGCGCGCATCACGCGGCGGATGCCCGCAGCGGTCTTGGTCTTGTTGCGACGGAAGCGGTTGCCGATGTTCTCGAGGTCGGCGTCGGTCACGAACAGGGACAAGCGATCGCTGAACTCCCGGTTCGAGACCTCGATGCCGGTTTCGATCGCCAACTGCTCGAGGGTGAGGAGCAGAACGACGTCCTCGGGTTCGAAGCCGATGCCACGGTTGGGATCATCGTCCTCGGCGAACGCCGACAGGGGAGTCCAGATGTTCAGCCCCATGCAGCAATCGAGATCGAGCTTGGCTTCGCGGTAGTCCTTGCCGTTGACCTCGTGCTTCTTCTTGGTGATCGGATCGATCCAGGTCACCTCGATGGCGGCCTGGTCGGCACCACCCCCACCCAGCACGTACTGGGCGAGGTCACCGATGCTGAAGATGATCAGCACGAAGACCATGAGGGCCAGCACGAAGATGTAGAAGGCCTTGCTGCGACCCGGGGGGGCGACGATGAAATCGTCGTCGTGGGCGGCGTGCTCGGGGGTGGGCTGGGCGCCCTGCGTCGAAGGGGTGGACATGCGGGAGGCTCCGGAACCGCGGCATGCGGTCCGATTTTGGAGGGCAAGGAGTTTACGGGGAGTGCCGCGGGGTGAGCAACCGCGAGCCGCCACTCCCTCGGGATCCGGGACCGAAAAGGGGCATGGAGCCCTCGGATTCGGGCGCGGTTCGCCGGGATCTCGCTCAGGGCGGCGGAGGGCGCACCCTTCAGATCGACCGGCGTGAGTCCGGGCTGAACCGCTTCCTGGACCCGATCGAGGCACCCGTTCGAGGGCCCAGGGGTGGGATTCGACTTCCGATGGACGCGGAACCGGACCGCTCCTGCGCAGGGTCGGGCCCTGCGCGAGGATCCTGCGCCGAACGGACCGTCTTGCCCGGGGTCCAGAAGCCAAGTTCCGGGGCGCGGGAGCCTGCCCACGCTCCGCGAACTACTCGTCGCGGGCGAGTTCGTTGTCGCGCGGCAACTGCTCGAGCCCCTGGAGGCCGAAGCGATCCAAGAAGTCCGGCGTCGTGCCGTACTGGAGCGGATGGCCGGGGACATCGGCTCGGCCGGTCACGCGCACCAGACCGCGGTCGACCAAGGAACGCAGGATAGGCCCCGCCTGGACGCCGCGGATCGACTCGATCTCGGCCTTCGTGACGGGTTGGCGGTAGGCCACGATCGAGAGCGTCTCGAGGGCGGCGGCGCTGACGCGCTCGATCGGGTTGCCCTTGGCCAGGCGGGACAGGACGTTGCCCATCTCCGGTGTGCTCATCAGCATCCAGCCACCGCGCAGGCCGCGGACCTGGAGCGGGAGGCCGGCGGCTTCGAGGCGCGCGCCGAGGGTGTTCAGGGCTTCGGTGACGCGCGCCCGTCGCGGACGCTCGAGCAGGGCGACCAGCTTGCCCTCGGAGAGCGGGTCCGGCGAAGCGAACAGGAGCGCGGCGAGGCGCCGGATCAGTTCGTCGTCGTCCAGGTCCTCACCGGGGCCGGGCCCCGAACGGGCTTCCTTGGCCAGGACCTCGTCATCGGCGCTGGAGAGGTCGTCCGCGGAATCGTCGGCGTCGGAATCCCCCTCGCCCTCCGCATCCGCGGCTTCCGGATCTTGGGCTTCCGGATCTTGGCCTTCGGGGTCGTCCTGGAGCGCGACGACACCGCCCTCGATCGGAGCGGCGTTCGGGTCTTCGACCTGGGGCTCGGCGCCCGTAGCGTTCTTCTTGCGTCGAGTCATGGGTGCAGGATCGGGGTTCGGAGCTTCTGGATCAAGCCCCCGCGACCCAGGAACGAATGCCGGGACGCATCGAGGTCCATGTGCGGGCGGGGTTCGGGACTCAGGGGCCCGGCGTGGAGGCGGCCGTCGGCTCCCCCACCAGGCGCAACAGGGGGTCGGTGGTGACCTCGTAGCGCTCCAGCATCGCCGCCTTCCATTGCCAGTACTCGGGGTCCTCGATGGGCTGGGACTGGATGGTGGCACGGACGCGCGGGCCGAAGGTCGACCACGGACCGCCCTCGGCCGCCAAGCGTTCCTCGACCAGGACGAACATGTGGGCGCCGCCCTCCTCGATGGGACCGCCGACCTCGCCGACGCGCGTCAGGAATGCGATGCGGGACATCGTGCTCTGGGAGCGGACGACGTCGGGGATGCGGCCGCCGTCCTTGGACGAGGGGTCCACGCTGAGCTTGCGGGCGAGTTCCTCGAACGGGCGTCCGGCGGCGAGGCCGGCCTCGACCAGGTCGATGCCCTCGCGGTCGGCCACGACGATGACCCGCAACCGCGCGCGTTCGTTCTCGAGCGCCCAGGCGCGGACGCATTGTTCGGCCAGGAGCTCGACGGTCACCTGCTCGCCGATGGCGGCGAGGTAGCGTTCGGCGGACAGGCCGAGGCGTGCTTCGATGAAGATCTCGAGCGAGTCCTGGGAGCCCGATTCCTGCAAACCGGCCTCCAGGTTGGCGCGCGCCTGTGAGGTGCGTTCCAGGACGAGCGCGGGGTCGAGGACGACGCCCAGGCGCCGCGCTTCAGCGACGACCAGACCTTCGAGCACGAGTTCGTCCAGCACGCTCTTCACGGCACCGCTGTCGCGATACATCCAGGCCTGCAGGAGGTCGCCGGTCGTGATGGTGGTTCCCGCGACGTGCGCGACGGGCGTGCCGCCGGGGCGAACGCCGACGACGTTCGTCGACGCGGCCTCGGCCGGCTCGGTGTTCGTTCCGGGAAGCGGATCGGGGCGCTCAGGTCGGACCGTCCCGGGTCGGCGCTGGTGCTCCGGACGATTTCGATTCGGCGTGGTGCCGCAGCCGACGCACAGGAGCGCGGTCGCGGTGATCGCGATGGAAAGACGCAACATGATGGATGGGTGCAGGTCGTTCGGCGTCAGCGGAAGTACACGCGTCGCACACGACCGACGCCGTGACACAACGGGCATCGATGGACGGTGACGCCGGCGTCGCCCTTGCCTCCACCACCGACGCTGATCTGCTCGATCACTCCGCGACCCGCGCAGGTCTTGCAGTTGCGCAGGAACGGGTGATCGCGCACCTCGAGGTCACCCGAGAACTCGACGTAGTAGGACAGGACCCACTGCGCGCGCGAGGCTTGGGCGAACGAGGCCCAGCCCTCGGCTTGATCCTCTTCGGCGTCCGCGCCCGAACGTGCGCTGCGGGCTCGTCGTTGGTTCTTGAGGAACTGCTCGATCTTCTTCTCGAGGTCGGCGCGCTCCTTGTCCAACCCGGTCGTCCCTTCGGCCGCCGGTTTCTTGTCCTTCTCGCCACCCGCCAGCGCGCGATCGTCGCCCAGCAGCCAGGTGCCGTTCCCGTAGCTCGCATTCAAGAAGCGAGTCTTCTTGCGCGTCGCCCACAGCGCCTCGATCTCGACGTCCTGAATGCTCTCGGAGATGCCCTTCTGGACATCTTCGAGGACCTTGGCGCGAATGTCCTGGCCGAGCGTCTCGTCGGCGTAGCCGATCATCTGCTGGAAGTCCATCTTGGCCGCGTCGCGTGCCAGGCGGCGCATCCAATAGAACCAACGCTCGGTGACGTACTCGCGCAGGGCGCGGTCACGGGCGCGCTTGACCTGGTCGACCTTCTTCAGCGCATCCTCCATGAGCGGGCTGTCGGGCCACGTCGTGCGGAAGGTCTCGAGGCTCGCCAGCGCGTCGTCGAACTGACCACGCTTGCGCAGCACGTCGGCCTGGCGCAGCACGTCGACCTGGTCCTGCTTGTCGGCCTTGATCTCGGCGCGGCCCAGGGCCAGCGTGACCTTCTCGGCGTCGGTCGTGAGTCCCAACTGGAGCGCGGTCTGGTAGTGCTCGACCGCGTGCACGAAATCGAGGATGCGTTCGCAGTACTCGGCCAGCGCCAACTGGGCCTCGGCGTTGTCGGGCTCGGTGACGGCCAGCTCACGTCCGTACAGCTGTTCGCGCGAATAGACGTCGAGCGCGGGCACCTGGATGCCGGACGAGATGCTCCGCACGCGCTCCTTCGGCAAGAGCTGCTGGTGCCCACCTGTGCGGACCGTGAAGTTGTCGCCTTGACGCGACTCGATGACTCCGGTGACCTCGTTGCCATCGATCAGGAGCAGGCGCTCGACCTCGATCAGCAACTCCTCGGAGGCGACGTCGATGTAGCCGAGCGTCAGGCGCATCTCGCCCGACTGCTGAGGATCCAGCAACGACCACGGCACGTCGACGACGCCGCCGTGGGACAGCAACTGGAACACGAGACGATCGGGGTCGTGATCCTGCATCGAACCCCAATGGATGCTGCCGTCGCGCATGCGCAACAGCATGACCTCGTCCGGCACGGCCTGATCGTCGTCGAGCCCGTCAGCCGAACTGGCCGGCGTCGAAGCAACGGGATCGGGGGTTCCGTCCTGGGCCGAAGGAATCAGCGCCAACAGGAGAAGGGCGAGGAGTTTCATGGTTGTCTCACGTTCTGAATCCGGTGCTGCTCGTCCTCGTCTTCGACGAACAGACGACGCATGCGTTCCCCGAAGGGAATCTGCCGCAGCAGCAGCGTGGTGAAGGTTCGACCGCGTTGGACACCACCCGCCCGCCAGGCGAGGGTCACGTCGACGCGGTATTCGAGGGGTTGCCCGGTGCTGGTCCGCGCACCTTCCAAGATGGCCTGGCTGGTCGCCGAGTACAGGATGCCCGGGCTGCCGGGAACCGGTCGATCGACGATCGGGGCGGGCTCACCCGCGGTGCCGTCCTCCTCCATCGGGAAGAGGTGTTCTTCGAGGTCGGCCAGCACGGCGTCGGTGGCCGCAGCACCCGAGGACCGCAACTCGGCGGCGCGCGTGACGGCGGCGCCGAACGTCAGAAGGCCCAGGATCGCCGTCGCCCCCATCGTCAGGATGCCCATGGCGAGCATGACCTCGAGCAACGTGAAGCCGCTCGACCGGTCGTGGCCGCGGGACGTTCGGGGATGGGTTCGGAGCGGGCGCATCAGAGATTCCAATCGTCCTTGTACAGCGGGATCGGAACTTCCGTGGTCACGGGACTCCCGAAATGGACGGTGGCCCCGGCGGGCAGGTTCCGCGCGCTGGTCTGGCGAGCCCCACGGGACACGCGCAGGGTGTTGCCGCGCACCTCGAGGACCTGCATCCACTCGCCAGCGATCCAGACGTGACTGTTCGGCTCCGTGGGCAAGAGGTCGCCGCGCTCGACGAACAACTGTGCGTCCTGGGCGTCGACCGTGCGCGACAGGGTCGTGCGCGTGCGCGCGTCGTTACTGGGCTCCACAACGAGCGTCAACCGCACGCGACGCGGCAGCAGCGGCTCGCCGTCGACGCGCGGCATCCCACGCCCGGCTTCGTTGCGCACGCTGGCCTCACGGTTCGGTCGTCCGCGGTTCCAGGCGTCCCAACTGGCGGAGGCATCGGCCAGTCCGGAGCCGACCTTCCAGCCCTCCCGCACGATCGAGGTCTGCGTGGCGAACTCGAAGCCGAGCCAGAGGATCCCCGCGCCGACCTCGTCCACCGAACCCGGCGCTGGCTGCTCGCCCGTGCCGAAGTACTGGTCGTCCAAGAAAGCGGCGCGCGTGTCGTCGCTGAGAATGCGCTCGCCGCGGAAAAGCACGCCCTCGTACGGCGCGTCCTTGCCGGCCGGCAGCACGACCCACACGACCTCGACGAATCCGGAGGGATCGGCGGGGTCGGGGGGCACGTCGGGGCGCAGGCCCTCGAAGTCGAGCGCAGCGATCTGTTCCGGGTCGAGGTCGCGCATCGCGAGGCGCTGCATCAGCGGCGCCCCGGCCTGTCGCACGAGTCGCAGGCGCGGCCAGATGCGATCGGGTTGGTTGTCGCCGTCGAGATCGAATCGCGCCCAGTCGCAGAGCAGGTCGCCGAGCGCGCCGCCCTCGAGCGCGCGCAGGTCGTCGGCCAGCATCTCGAGCGTGGACGACGAGCGCTCGATCACGCTGCGCCGCGACTCCCCGCGGGTCCACATGTCGAGCGTCACGCCCAACAGCTGAATGACGGCGACCATGACGAAGCTCGCCAGGAAGAGCGCGACGAGCAGTTCGACCATCGTCAGGCCACGGGTGCGTTGAACGTGCGTCATCGGTCGAGGCTCCGCAGGACGATGCCGGGCGCGGTGCAGGTCGAGCCCAAACGGATGAAGCGCGGCGTCTCCTTCCAACCGTGCGAGCGCCCTGTCGCAGGGTCGCAGGCGCCACCCGTGTAACGCACGACGACGCGCCACTCGACGCGATCCGCTTGACGATCCATCGCGAGTTCCTGGCCGTCCCGGCGCCCGCGCCAATGGACGTCGAGCCCTTCGGTCGTGTCGGGATCGGCGTCCCACGGAACGCTCGGATCCGTCCGGGACAGAACACCGATCTGCGCCATGCCCTGGATCCCGGGATCGCTGTCGAAGAAGAAGGACTCCCAGAACGCGCCGGGTTGGTGCCGTTCGAACCCGAACCAACTCATCTCGGGGGCGTCCGCGCGCGGCGCATAGCGGTCCCAGTAGCGAGCCGGGAACCAGATGACCGGCGTGCCGGCGGCGTGACCCTGTCCTTGGGTTCCGAAACGTCCGCGGAAGATCCCGTCGCCGGCGCCATCCAAGCGACCGGGCTCGGTCGAGCGTCGCGGCATGTGGAACGCGCTGCCGCCGAGGCGGGTGTAGTGGATGACTTCGCTGCCGATCAGCAGCGTGCCCTCCTCGGGAAAGCCGTTGGTGCTGACGACCGAGATCGTCGCATCGCCGGCGCCCAAGGGGGCGGCCAGGACGGCGGTCGGGATCCACTCGAGCCACGTCACGGTCTGGCCGTTCGTGTGCGCCTGGGGCGTCGTGCCGAGCAGACCGCGTCCGAGCGGCGCGATCTGGATCTCGCCGGAGCCGGGATCGCGACTTTCGTAGCAGAGGATCTCCTCGCCCATGCGCAGCAGCCCGCCGTCCGCAGGAATCGCGTCGAGACGATTCCCGGCGTCCACGGCCGTGCCCCCGGGAACGCGCAAGGAGTGCTGCCGCACCGAGAACGTCAGCTCACCCGGCAACAGCTCGTCGGCCACCAACATC
>JAJDEX010000520.1 GCA_029259575.1 Planctomycetota bacterium
CGCGGCTGGGGGTCCCCCCCCCGGGGGCCCATTGCGGCAATCTCTTTTTTGGTCACCTGACTCCGTATCCACGATTTGCACGGGCTTGATACGGAGGCGACCCGGATCCAACACGGCACCCTCAAAGTCGAGAGTCCAGGCCCCCGTGGAGAGGTCGCCCAGGGGGTGACTCCGGACGGCGCACGAGAGATCCCTCGGATGACGTGCAACCCCCTTCTGCCCGGGCCCGTTTCGTCCGATGAGACCCCTCGTGCCTCCCCCTTCCCTGATCCGACCCGATCCGCACGGATTCGGCCTCGACGACCCCCGGTTGTTCATCAACCGGGACCTGTCGCTGCTCGAGTTCAATCGGCGGGTCCTGGCGCAGGCCTTGGACGACACGGTACCCCTCCTCGAGCGCCTGCGGTTCCTGACGATCTCGAGCACGAACCTGGACGAGTTCTTCGAGGTCCGCGCCGCGAGCCACAAGGAACGGGTGGCCTACGGATCGAGCAAGCGCACCTCGGACGGCCGCAGTTCGGCCGAAACGCTGACGAGCATCGCCGAAGGTGCGCAGAAGCTCGTGCGGGCTCAGTACGCGGCGCTGAACGAGGTGATCCTGCCCGCCCTGCGCGACGAGGGCGTGCAACTCCTGCGGCGCTCCGAATGGTCGCCCGATCAGGCGCGCTGGATCGCGCGACAGTTCCAGGACTTGATCCTGCCGGTACTCACGCCGGTCGGGCTCGATCCCTCCCATCCGTTCCCGCGCACGCTCAACAAGGCGCTGAACTTCGTCGTGCGGGTCGAGGGCGCGGACGCCTACGGACGCAGTTCCGGCCTGGCGGTGTTGCAGGTCCCACGCGCACTGCCGCGGCTGATCCAGATCCCGCCCGAGTACACGACGGGCGATCACGACTACGTGCTGCTGTCGTCCGTGATCCATGCGCATGTCGATCAGCTGTTCGCCGGGATGGAGGTCCTGGGCTGCTACCAGTTCCGGGTGACGCGCAACGGGGACCTGTGGGTCGACGAGGAGGAGGTCGAGAACCTCCTGCAAGCCTTGCAGGGCGAGTTGCCCGAGCGACAGTTCGCGGAGCCGGTGCGGCTCGAGGTCGCCGAGGATTGCCCCAGCGACATCACGGACTTCCTGCTGCGCAACTTCGGCCTGGAAGCGGACGACCTGTTCCGCGTCCGCGGGCCGGTCAACCTGGGCCGCTTGAGCGCACTGCACGAACAGATCGACCGACCGGACCTGAAGTACACGCCGGTCACGCCGCGCATCCCGCGCCAACTTCGGGGTTCGGACGACCTGTTCGAGAGCTTGCGCCAGAACGACGTGCTGCTGCACCACCCGTTCGAGTCGTTCCAGCCCGTGGTCGACCTGGTGCGCCAGGCGGCCAGCGATCCCGACGTTCTGGCGATCAAGCAGACGCTGTACCGCACGGGCAGCCGCAGCCAGTTGGTCGACGCGCTGCTCGAGGCCGCGCGCGCCGGGAAGCAGGTCACCGTCGTCGTCGAGCTGCGAGCTCGCTTCGACGAGGAGCGCAACATCGACCTGGCGACGCAACTGTCCGACGTCGGTGCCAACGTGCTGTACGGCATCGTCGGCTACAAGACGCACGCCAAGCTGTTGATGGTCGTGCGGCGCGAGGGCAACGTCCTGCGTCGCTACTGCCATGTCGGAACCGGCAACTACCACGCGGGAACGGCGCGTGCCTACACGGACTTCGGCTTCCTCACGGCGGACCGCGAGATCGGCGAGGACATCCACCGGATGTTCCAGCAGCTGACCGGCCTCGGGGTCGAGCAGCAACTGACTCACCTGCTGCAGAGTCCGTTCACCCTGCACACCGAACTCCTGCGGATTATCGATCGCGAGATCGAACATGCGCAACAAGGTCGTTCGGGCGCCATCGTCGCCAAGATGAACGCGCTGACCGAGGTCCAGGTCATTCGCGCGCTCTATCGCGCGTCACAGGCGGGTGTGAAGGTCGACCTGATCGTGCGCGGCGCGTGCTGCTTGCGCCCCGGCATTCCCGGCGTGTCCGAGAACATCCGCGTGCGTTCGGTCCTGGGGCGCTTCCTCGAGCACTCGCGCCTGTGCTGGTTCCGCAACGCCGGCGACAGCCAGGTCTTCCTCTCGAGCGCCGATTGGATGTCCCGCAACCTGCACCGCCGCGTCGAAGCTGCCTTGCGCGTCGAGGATCCGGGCATCGCCGAGCGCCTGCTCCAGGAGGGCCTGTTGATCTACACGTCCCCCGGCATGCGCTCCTGGATCCTGCGCTCGACCGGGGAATCCGAGTTGGTCGCCGAGCGCGACGGACAACCCTTGCTCGACCCCCAGGTCGAACTGGTCACCCACATCACCGCGTCACTCGAAGGTGAGTCGCAGACCGGCGGCCTCCAGAGCGACGCGCTCGGTGATCAAGTCTCGTTCGGTCAAGGGGTGAGCCGCCAGCCACCCCCGCGCGAAGCGTAGGGCCAGGCCGTCCTCCCGGACCCGCACGTTCGGCAACGGAATGTCGAACGCGCCGCGACCTCGGTGCAACGTCACCGCAAGGCGCAACAACATCAAGGTGCGCCGACGCGCCTTCTTCTTCCCCGGCCCGTTCAAGAAGTCCTTGCGGACCGTACGCCGCTGGTTGCGAACCAGGTGGGCCAGCACCCTGCGGTCGTCGATGGAGAAACCGGGGAGGTCGGCGTGCTCGATCAGGTAGGCACCGTGTTTGGGGTATCCGGAGTGGGACACGGCGAGTCCGACGCCCTGGAGCCACGCGGCCCAGGCGAGGTTCTCGCCTTCCGTTTGTGGCAACTGCCAAGCGTCCTGGCACCCGGCGAACAGGTGGCGCACCATGTCGCGCACGCGAACCGCTTGAGCTTCGTCGATGCCCATGCGAGCCCCGAACGCCTGAACGGCGCGTTCGCGCACGTCCTCGTGACGGATACGGCCCAGCAGGTCGTACATCAGCCCCTCACGCAGCGAACCCTGCGACGTGATCATCGACTTCAGCTCGAAGACGCGGAAGACGGCGCGCAGGATCGCCAGCCCGCCCGCCAAGACCCCGCATCGATCCGGACGCAGCCCTTTCAGGTCGAGGGCGTCGACGTGCTTCACATCGATCAGATGATCACGCAACCGCTTCAACCCTGCGGGCGTGATCGCCCCGTCGCTCCAACCCTGTTGTTCCAGCACGTCGGCCACGGCCAGGATCGTGCCCGACGCCCCGACGGCCTGGTCCCAACCACGGCGATGCAACAGAGCCTGCACGGGCTCGATCTGCTGTTCGGCCTCGAGCTCGGCCTGATCGAACGCCCTGCGCGTCATGACCTTGGGGAAGAACCGACGCGACCAGGTCACGCAACCCATGGAGAGGCTCTCCTCGGTGTCGGACTCGAAACGCTCCCCCAACACGCATTCGGTGCTGCCGCCGCCGATGTCGACGACCATGCGCCGACCTCGATCGTCCCCGAGGGTGTGAGCGACGCCGAGATAGATCAGGCGCGCCTCCTCCTTGCCGGGGAGGATCTCGATCGGCACGCCGAGTGCGTCCCCCGCTCGCTCCAGGAATACGCCGCCGTCGCGAATCCGTCGGAACGTCGCGGTGCCCACGGCGCGCAGCCGATCCTTGGGGATCCCCGAAGCGCGCTGGCCGAACCGGGCAAGGCTGGCCAGGGCGCGCTCGACGACGTCGTCGTCCAGGCTGCCGTCCGCGTTCAGTCCTTCGGCCAGAGCCACGCGATCCCGCAGTCGATCGAGAACGGCCGGTTGGCCTTCGATCTCGTTGGCGACGACCAGGTGGAACGAGTTCGAGCCCAGGTCGATGCACGCCAGCTCGGAATCGCTGCGAACGGAGGTCATTCCGTCAGCGAATCAGGCTCTTCAAATGCTCGACGCGTTCGCGGGCTGCGCCGCTCTCGAGGGCCTCGGTGGCCGCCGAGATGCCGTCCGCGATCGTCGGAGCCTTGCCGGAGGCCTTCAAGAACACGGCCGCACCCAAGAGCGCGGCGTTGCGCGCCGGCCCGAGCTCCCCGTTCAGGATCGCTTGGGTGGCGTCGCTCGAGGCCTTCACCAGGCCGGGATTGTCCGCGGCGCCGAAGCCCTCTTCGGGAGGTCCGAACATGGGCAACTCCGGCTCGACGTCACAGTCCAGGCCGAAGTCGGGCGGCTCGATCGTGAGGGGCACGAGGTGCTCGCGACTGATCTCGATGCCGCGCGTGCGTTTCGTGACGAAGGGAATCACGCCGCCGTCCACGCCTTGCAGAGCGATGCTGCGCGGATGGCCGAGCCCTTGAAGGACTTCGGCGGCGGTCCCGAGGACGGGGCCACTCATCGCACCGATGACGACCGAGGCGCCGGGCGGAGCCAGCAACTTCTCGACGGTCGACAGGGGCGTGCGCATGACGACGTCGCCGCGCACGCGACGCAGAGGCAACAACGCGGGCAACAGGCCCGTGACCGAAACGGCGGCGAAGCGACCTTTGGTGACCCAGTCCTCGGCCTCGGACGGATCCCAGGTCATCGAGAGTCCGAGCGGTTCCAACACGCTGGCGGCGGTCAGTCCGCGCTTGGGCGGAACGCTGCGGTCGGAGACGAGCAACACGCGCGCTCCGGCGGCCGCGGCGATCAGTCCCGACGCCACGTCGAGCGGGGGTGCGGTGTCCTGGCCATCGTGGGGCGGACAGACCGTCACCAGGTCGGGCACGTCGCGGCACGGGATGCGTGCTTGCGAGCGCGCGGCCAGGGCGAAGCCCATCAACTCGGGTTCGGTCACGCCCTTCCAACGCAAGGCGGTCAGGAACGAGCCGACGGTGACCTCGCTCTCGCCCCCACCCAAGATGGAGGTGAAAGCCTGGAAGGCCTCTTCGCGAGTGAGATTGCGGGCTGCGCGCGGGTCGGAACCGAGGACGCGCAGGATTCGACGGAGAACCATAGGAAACGAGCCCCGGCGGGAAGCGCCGGGGCTCGTCAGTCTACTGGCCCTGCCCCGAGGTTCGAGGCGTGGATCTGGTGGGATCAGCGGGACGCGGTCCCGCCGTCGTCGCCATCCTCGCCATCGCCGGAGCCGTCGGGCTCGTCGCCGGGCTCCTCGTCCGCGTCCTCGTCGTCGCTCTCCTCGTCCGCGGGGGGCTCCACGACGTCCGCATCCGCCTCACCGGCATCCACGGGGTCGACCGGGGCCAGTTCGGTCACGGGGCGCGGGCGGATGTGCGCGAAGTACATCTCGTCCTCTTTGTCGTAGATGATCTCGCCGTCGATCACGGCCCACTGGACGAACGTGGCGTAGTGCAGCACGTCGCCGTCCGTGACGATGAAGTCCGCATCCATACCGACTTCGATGCGCCCGACCCGGTGGCTGACGCCCAGGAGGCGTGCCGGAACCGTCGTGATGGCAGCGAGCGCGGCGTCCTCGGGAAGACCGCCGCGGATCGCGAAGGCCGCTTCGATCGGGAGGTGCATGATGTCGCGGCCCGCGATGCCGTCCAGGCTGACGCCCTTGGTGCCGGGGATGATGGCGATGTCGACGCCCGAGGCGTACAGGATCGCGGCGTTCTCGATGCTCGAGCCGCCTTCGGCCATGATGCTCTCGTCCTGGGAACGACGCTCGCGCGGCGTGATGATCGCAGTGGCTCCCGCGCGACCCAGGTCGGCCGCGACCGTCCAGCCTTCACGGCAGCCGTCGATGACGGGGCGGAACTCGTAGCGCTGGGCGAGCTTGGCGATCTCGAGCAGGTCCGTGCGATCGTCCGCGTTGAACAACGCGCGCGCCTGGCCGAGCAGGACGCTCAACGCGCCGGAATCGACGCCCGACTTCTTGGGTTCCTTGAGGTCCTTGTTCGAACGGACGTCGAGCTCCCACTGCTTGTACTCGCGGATGTAGGCCGCCGCTCCGTCGAACTTCTCGCGCAACGAGCGCTTCCCCGCGGGGCTCGACTTGCTGTAGCTCATCGACTGCAACGGGCGCGAGCCGATGACGATGTCCTTGATGTGGCCCCGCTTGAGCTTGGCGACCTCGCTGCCCTGAACGGTCGAGGTGATCCCACCTGCAACCGCCAAGGTCATGGTCCGCGAGAACGGATCGACGGTGTCCTCGATGGGGCTTCCCCCGCCGAACAGACCGATCGAGGACACGGCGACGAGGCCCGGGTAGAGCCGGAATCCGGTGGCGTCCAGGATCTCGGCGTCCTCGGGCAGTGCCAGGTCGTAGCCGATCTCGTCGATCTTGCCGTTGACCGCGATCAGCGTGGCGCCGCGCAGGACGGCGCCCGTACCGGTGTGGATGTCGGCGCCCTGGATGACGAAGGTCTTGTCGCCCTCGTCCTCGTCGGCGGCAGCTTCACCGTCCTCGGACTCCTCGTCCTGGGCCTCGTCCTTGGCCTCATCGTCCTGGAACAGGCCGGAGGCGAACGTCGGAGCGGTGAACGTGAACAAGCCGAGCGCGAGGGCCGGCAGCAGCAGTTTGCGAAGCGTGGTCATCAGTGGATCTCCCCGTGCACGACGTCACCGTGAATGATCACGGCCTCGACCTCGGTAGCGGTCTCGAAAGGATCGCCGTTGACGATCAGGAAGTTGGCGTCCTTGCCGACCTCGATGCTGCCGACGCGATCGTCGACACCCATCAGCTTGGCCGGTTCCAGGGTCATCGCCTGGATCGCGGCGCTGCGGTCGAGCCCAGCGGCAACCATCGTGCCGACGTCGCGTAGCCAGGTCTGGTGGGCACCGGTCGAGTCGTTGCGCGGGATGAAAACGAGCTTCGCTCCGGCGCGGGCCAGTTCGGCGGGCATGTTGCGCTGGCGCAGGGTGCCCGGATGCAGGGTCAGGAACGGACCGACCATGACACGGCACTCCGTTTCGCCGATCTTCTCGGCGACCTCGTAGAAGTTGGACTCCTGGCTCAGCGTCAGGCGCAGGGCCCAGTCGATCTTCTCCTTGCCGAGCGCATCGATCAGGTGCAAGTAGCCCGCCGCATCGTCCAGGTCGAACAACGCCGACAGCTTCTTGTCGCGCATGTCCTGGAAGACCTGGCCGCGCGGATCGGGCTCGTGCGGCTCGTACTCGCCCAACTTGTCGAGCGCGGCTTTTTTCTTGTCCTTATCCTTCTCCTTCTCGGCCTTCTCCTTGGCCTTGTCGTACTTCTCTTTGTTGGCCGCCTCCTTCTTGGCGTTCTCGTCCGCCTTCTCGAAGCCGTCACGGATGTAACGCTTGGCCGTGGAGTTGTTCGCCACGATTGCCTTCAGGTAGACGGAGTCGGCCAGGATCGGATCGGATCCACCGGCGGTGTGCACCGCGACGGCCTGGCCGGGGATGCCGCGACCCGCCGGATACAGGCCGAGGGTCGTGACGCCGGCCTCCCGGGCGGACTTGAAGCTGGCACCCAGACCGACCTCGAAGGACGCTTTGATGTACGGGCGGGAATCCGAGTAGCCCTGGCTGGAGAGGCCGGTCCGCGAATACGCGTTGACCAGTCCCGGCATCAGGGTGTACTCGTCATCCAGGTCGATGACCGGGATGCCGCGTTCGATCGGCAGGTCCTCGCCGATGGTGACGATCTTGCCGTCCTCGACGAGGATGACGGCGTGCTCCAACACCTCGCCGTTGCCGATTTCGGCACGACGGGCGCGGATCGCATACAGATCGGAGATCGGGGGCGGTACGAGAGCAGGGCTCGCGGCCAGGATCAGTGAGGTCAGGATCATCGGATGGTGCCTCCGAACTGGGGAGAACGGAGGAAGGGGCTCTTTCGGAATCGAAGGAACGCGTGCCTACCAGCGGCGGCGTTCTTCGCGGGTGTCATAGATCTTGCGGCCGCGGATGAAGACCATCTCGACCGAGGTTCGGGGGTCGACCGGATCGCCAGTGACGACGATCAGGTCTGCATCTTTGCCGGCTTCGATCGAGCCGACGGTGTCCTCGATGCCTGCCACGACGGCGGGCACGATGGTCAGTCCGCGGACGGACTCCATGTGCGTGGTGTCCAGGCCGTAGCGCACGCCCATGGCAGCTTGCAGTTGGAGCTCTTCCTGGGGCACGACCGGCGCGTCGGTGTTGAATCCGATCTGCTGGTGGCCGGCCTGTTGGAAGCCCCACGCGCTGCCGATGACGCGGCCATCGGTGTCGAAGCGCGGCGGGCGCGGGTACATGACCTCGCGCGGGCCCAGGATGGCGGCGACGCCGTGCTCGATGGCGAGCGGGGCGGCGAGGTAGCTGTCGAACGATCCGTGATCGATGTAGGTCGCGAAACCGAAGTCGCGAGCCAGCATGATGATCGTCGTCAGCACCAGGTGGTAGTACTGGGTGTGCGTCGAGACCTGGGTCTTGCGGGCGACGAGGTCGCGGAACACGTCCAAGTTGATGTCGCGCTGGGGCTGCGTGCCGCCGTCGCGCTCGTAGGCGATCCAATCCTTGGCGTAAGCGATCCCGCGGCGAATCTGGTTCTTCAGGTTCCAGGCCATCGTGATGCGGCCCATCCCGAATCCCCAGCGCGTCGGATTGTCGCCCTGGGCGATCTTGAGCGAACCGGGGTCGCGCACGACCGCGTCCTCGTACCTCTCGAAGCCCGTCTTCATCAGCACGCCCTGGCCGCCGATGTTCGTGCCCGATCCGGGGATGTAGAGGATCGTCGTGACGCCCGCGCCGACCGCCCGGTCGAGCATGTTGTTCGCGGGAATGACCGTCGGGGAGACGCGCAGACCGGGGTTGGTCTGGAACACCATGTCGTTGATGTCGCGGCGCGAACCACCGACGTGGCTGTGCAGGTCGATCAGACCCGGCGCGAGCCACAGATCGCCGAGGTCCAGGATCTCGTACTCGGTCGGGATCTGAACCTCGTCCCGCTTGCCGACCGCCTGGATCTTGCCACCGCGCACCAGCACGGTGGCGTGATTGATCGCGGAAGGACCGCCTTCGGCCGCGACCAGGACCTTCGAGGTCAGGAGCGCCAGACCGCGCTCCGCATCCTGGGCCTCGGCGCTGCCCACCAACCCGACGCACAACGCCGCCGCCACGAACCCGGTCAGGTTCGTGCGGCGCGCCGACGCGCGGTGGTGGAGGGAGCGGGCGACCATCTTGGACCTACCAGCGACGCTTCTCGGTGGCCGGGTCGTAGACGACCTCGCCCAACTGCAGGCAGAGTTCGACCGAGGTGCGCGGGTCGGTGAAGTCACCGGTGACCACGAGCAGGTCGGCGTCCTTGCCGACCTCGATGCTGCCCACTTCGCGATCGACGCCACCGGCCATCGCCGGGATGATCGTCAGGCCGCGCAGGGTCTCCATGTTCGAATCGTCGAAGCCGTAGCGCACGCCGATCGAGGCCTGCAGCTGCAGCTCCTCTTGGGGGATCACGGGCGAGTCGGTGTTGAAGCCGATGCGCGAGTGCCCTTCCGATTGATAGCCGGCGGCGATGCCCTGGATCTTCTCGGGGTTCGAGCCCGACCAGCGCATGTAGCCCGCGACCGGGATGTCGATGTTGCGCGGGCCGAGGCAGGCGAAGATGCCGCGCTCTTCGGCCATCGCCGCAACGCGGTACGAGTCGAACGTGCCGTGGTCGATGAAGAACGGCAGGCCGAGTTCGTCGTGCACCATCGTGATCGTCTTCAGGATGACCTGATAGATCTGGGTGTGCGTCGAGATGTGACAGTCCCGTTTGCGCAGGTGGCGGAAGATCTCCCACTGCGGATCCAGGCGCGGCTTCACGCCGCCGTCCTTCTCGTACGCCTCCCAGTTCTGGGCGTAGGCGATGCCGCGCTTGAAGGTCGTACGCGTGTTCCAGTTCATCATCGAACGGTTGGGGCGGATCAACCAGCGCTCGGGGTTGCCGGCCTGGGCCAGCTTCATCGAGCCCGGATCCTTCATCACGCTCTTCGTGTACGTCTCGAAGCCGGTCTTCAGGATCACACCCTGACCGCCGACGTTCGTACCCGAACCAGGGATGTAGAGCACCGTGGTGACGCCGCCGCCGACGCCCATGTCGAGCATCGAGTTGCCCGCGACCACGTCCGACGAAGCGCGCAGGCCGGGGTTGGCCAGGTACACCATGTCGTTCAGGCCGAATTTGCCCGCGACGTGGCAGTGCATCTCGACGAGGCCCGGCATCAGCCAGTTGTCGCCGGTGTCCAGCTGGGTGTAGCTGGTGGGCGGGATCAACTCGCCCTGCTTGCCGACGGCTTCGATCTTGCCGTCCTTGACCAGCACGACCGCGTTGTCGAGGACCGAGCGGCCCTTGTACTCCGCGAGCACCGCCTTCTTGGTGAAGATCGCCAGGCCGTTGCCGCCGACCGCGCCGGGCTGGATGTCGCCCTGGCTGGCTGCGGACAGGTCGACGTCACCACGGTCTCCGCCGAGGGCCGGGGCCGCGTTGGCGAAGGACAGCGTGGCGGCTGCGGTAGCGGCCAGGCCGAGGGAGATGCGTTGCATGCGCTTCATGAGATCGTTCCGGATAGGAAGGTTGCGGATCAAGGGAGGACCTCCTCACCATCGACCCAGACGCGCAGCACGCGCGTCGACGGAGCCAAGGGCGTGCCGTCGAGCAGGACGACGTCGCCGTCCATGCCCGCGGTCAGCGTGCCGACGCGGTCGTCGATCGCCAGGATCTTGGCCGCGTCACTGGTCAGGCCGGCCAGGCCAGCACGCGCCGACAAGCCGTCGGCGACGTAGGTCGTGACGACGTCGATCAAACCCGCCGCGCCTTCCTCGGCTTGCGATTGGAAAGCGACGGGAATGCCATGCACGGCGAGTTGCGCATAGCTGTTGCCGAGCGGAATGCCGTTGCGGGTCTGGCTGGGGTTGCCTTGCAGGATGAAACCGGCGACGCGCTTGGCGTAGGCGCCGGCGCCTTTGAAGGATCCGCCACCCGTGTAGAGGATCACCGGCTTGATGCCGTACTTGGCGAACTCGGCGACGCACTCGGGAAGCTCACGCTGCGAGTCCACGATGACCAGGATCGCGCACTTGCCCTTCATCGCGCGACGGACCGGCTCGAGGTCCGGGTTGATCCCGGGCTCGCGCGGCGTGCCCTTGGGCGGTCGGGGCTCGTCCTCGGGCTTGCGTCGCTCGGGGCGGCGCACTTCCGGGTAATCGGTGCCGGTACGGTCGAAGGTCATCTCGAAGGTGCCGTCGTTCGCGATGACCTTGCCGGTCAACTGCGGCTGGTCGACGTCCTTCTCGACGAAGTCGAGCTCGAAGCGCAACCGGACGGGGCCGTTCTCGCCCGAACCGGACATCACGACGGTGTAGTCGTCGCGGGTTCCGGTCAGGTCGACGAGCTCCTTCAGGCTCGACACGCGGGCGTACCCCACGAGGCCGCCGACGGCGTCCTCTTTGAGGCGCATGCGCACGTGCGTCGCGTCGTCGCCCTCACCGATCGTGGCTTCCCACTGACCGGTGATCGCGATCGACTCGGGCTTCTTCTTGCTCTTCTTCTTCTTGTCCTCTTTCTCCTCGTCCTCTTCCTCGGCCTCGTCGGACGCATCGTCCTTGGGCTCCTCGGGAGCGGGAGGGGTCCAGGCGGCCAGTTCCTTCTCGTACTCCTTCCACTTCTGCACGTAGTCGGCCGCGCTGGCCAACTGGCCGCGAACGGCGTTGCCGGCTTCGGAGAGGATCGGGTTCGACCACTGCATGACGATCGCCGACGTCGGGTCGATGATCATCTTGCGGACGTCGTCGCCCGCGGGCTTGTAGGCCATGGTCATGGAACCCTGGCCGAACTGGTACGAGGACAGGTTGACGGTCGTCACGCCGGCGCGCGCGACACGCCGGTCGGTCGCATCACCGGGCTCGACGATGCGCGCCAGTTCGGTGCGCGTCGAGATGCCCTTGCGGCTGCCTTCCAGGCCCAAACGGCCCAACACATCGATGGCGCCGGGCATGGCGGCTTGACCGGTCACGACGGTGGCGCCGGCGGGGCGACCCACACGACGTCCGACCTCGCGCACCTTGCCACCCTCGAGCAGGATCTCGCCCGGCGACAGCACGTGGCCGTCCCCGAGGTGGAGCTCCTGGACCGAGATGATCGTCGGAGCTTCAGCGTCGGTCTTCCAGGCGATCTCGCCGTCGACCCAGGTCGCCGTCACGCCGGTGCCGCTCTCGAACGGGGCGCCGCCGAGGACACAGAGATCGGCGTCCTTGCCGACGGCCAGACTGCCGACGCGCGCGTCGACCCCCATCAGCTTGGCGGGCGTCAGCGTGATCGCTTCGAGCGCCGCTTCGGCACTCATGCCACCGCGTCGGGCGAAACCCGCCGCGAGGAGGAGGCGTCCGGCGCCCCACTCACGAGGGGCGGTGACGGCCAACGTCACGCCCGCGTTCGACAGCAGCGTCGCGCCGTCGTGCATCGGGTCCGCAACGTCGGGACCCTTGCCCGTGTCGGACGTACCCGAAACCGCCGGCGTGTAGATCACGGCGACCTTGGCTGCGGCCAGCTCCTTGGCGTGTTCGGCCGCGAAGCCGCTGGCGTGCAGCACGAGCTTCTGCTGGTTGCCCTGGAACAGGTCGATCAGCGCACGGACCTCGCCGGCGTCGTCGGCACCCATGCGCCACGGAACGCCCGCCTGGATCAATGCGACGAGCGCGGGACCCGCGTCACGGCCGTACTCGGACTCGAGCGCGGTGTCTCCGGCCTGCAGCGCGAACAGTTCCTCGAGCGCGACGACCGCGCCCATCGTGGTGCGCGGCAGTTGGCGCTGGGCGATGCCCAGGCCGACGTCGACCGTCGCGGGAAGCGGCGGAACCCAGTAGCCGGGCGTGTTGCGAGCCTCGCGACCGATCGAACCGTGGATGGCGGCGCGCTCGTTCAGCACGCGATCGCCGTCGGCGGCGCCGGCCATCTTGACCACGGCGCCCTGACCCGCGACGAGGCGGTTGCGTGCAGGGGCCAGGTAGGCCGTCGTGACGCCACCGGTGAGGGCGGAGTAGTACGTCGAGTACGGGTCGAAGTGGTCGACGGCGCGCAAGGTGGGCGCTGCGGTCCGCTCGGCCGACTGGTTCGGCACGTAGGGACTGTCGGCGGCGACCAGACCAGGGACGATCGATGCGCCCGGGCCGTAGTCGACGACGCGGGCGCCCGCGGGAATGTCGACGTCCTTGCCGATCGCGACGATCTTGCCGTCCTCGACCAGGATCGTGGCTCCGCCGGTGAAGACGCCGCCACGATCGACGGTGTGAATGGTCCCGGCCTGGATCGCGACGGGGCCACCCTTGTCGTCATCGTCGACCGCGGGCGCCGAAGCGAACGCGGTGACGGCCAACAACCCGCTGGTCAGAGCGAGGGCGGTTCCGAGGGAGAGTCCGGTCCGCGGTGCGGCCGTATGGAAGGAACGAATCATCAACGGCCTTCGCCGGCACCCTGCCGGCGCTCCTCTTCGTGAATGTCGGTCGGGGCTTCCTCTTCGGCCGGCGCGGTGCCCGGCTGAGCTTGCCCGTCGATCAGGTGGCGCAAGCGCGTGTCCTTCGAACGGTCGTAGAGCATCTCGCCTTCCAGCACGACGTAGTCGATCTGCGAAGTCGCGCTGAGCGGGTCGCCCGTGAAGAGCAGGACGTTGCCGTCACAACCCGTCGCGATGGAGCCGACGTGCTTCTCGAGGCCGAGCAACTTGGCGGGCACCGTCGTGACGGCGGCCAACGCCTCGTTGCGATCGAGACCCTGGCCGACGCAGAGCGCGGCGTGGACCCAGAGCTCCTGGGTGGCACCCGAGTCACCGGTCAGGGCGAAGGCGATGCCCTTCTCCTTCAGCAACTTGGGCACGAAGGTTTCGGTCTCCTCCTCCGTGACCGGATCGGTCTCGGTGTGCATCAGGTTGCCGGTCAGGATGACGGGGACGCCAGCCTTGGCGATCGCGTCGGCCGCCTTGTGGCAGCCCGCGGTCATCAGGATCGTCATGTTGCCCAGGAAACCGTTCTCGCGCGCGATCTCGATGCCACGGATGACGTCCATCGGGGTCTCGCAGTTGAGGGTCACCGGCAAGCGACCTTCGACGATGGCGAGCAGGGGCGCTTGCTTCTCGTCGATCTCACCGCGCGGGACGGCTTCGAGGCCCTCGACCTTCCAGGCCGACCCCTCCATGGCACGGCCCTTTCCGTTGTCGCCGGTCAGGTCGCGACCTTGAGCGAGCGCCTCGCGGCGTGCGCGGTCGTTGCCGTCCTTCGTCTCCTGGACGACCTCCTCGAGATAGCGACGCAACTCGCTGAAGGCGTCGCGCAGAACCATCGCCTGGGTCGCGCGCGACTTGTTGCGCTTGGGCGCCATCGAGATCTTCACGCCCGACTGCGGGCGGACCATCATGGCCTCGACCGTCATCCCGCGCGGCCGGACGATCATGCCCATGCCGGAGATCACGGTCTCGTTGCCCTGCTGGACGTTCAGGGTGGTGATGCCCCAACGGCGCGCGTCCTCGAAGAAGAACTTCACCGGGTCGACCGAGTCGCGCACGTCCAGGAACGGCGTGATGTCGATCGATTCGTTGGGGCGGTCCATGCCCTGGGACGTGCACGCTTCGACGAAGCCCGGGAAGGCGGTCAGGTGCGGCACGTCCAGGACCTCGGCGTCCCACGGGATCTGCACGTCGTCGGCACTGCCGACCGCGCTGACGCGACCGTCGGTGATGACGATGACACCGTTTGGGATCGGATCGCCGGCCATGGTGATGACCGTGCCCGCCTTGATGGCGTACTTGTCCGCAGCCGTGGAGGGTTCGGCGGTCGGCGCCGCGATCGAAGAACCGGCGAGCGCGAGGCTGGCGAAGGCGAGGCCCAATCGTTGGGCGAGGTATGTAAGGGAGCGTTGCATGGCTCGTGTCGGGTCGTTGTCGGAGGGGGTCGAGGGGCGACGGAACCGTCGCGTCCTCTTGGGAGGAGGTGGGAGGGTCGGCCGGAAGTCAGCGCGGATCGCGCACGAGCTCTCCGCCGACGAGAACGCCGGTGATGCCCGAGGTGAGTTCGAATGGGGTGCCGGTCCACAGCACGAGGTCGGCGTCCTTGCCGACTTCGACGGTGCCGACACGGTCGGTGATACCCAGCATCTTGGCGGGGACGGTCGTCACGGCGGCCAGGCCGTCCTGGAAGGACAGCCCCCCGCGCATCGCGAAGGCGACCTGCGCCGACAAACGACCGCTGAGGCGCGTGTCCCCGTGGGCCGAGAGTGCGACGGGAACGCCGCGTGCGACGAGGTCGGCCGCGGTCTTCCAGGCCATGAAGGCTCCGTCGTTCGTACGTCCGTTCGCAGGATGCGGCGGCAACACGACCGAAGCCTTCGAACGAACCAGCAGTTCCGGTTCGATCCAGGCCTCAGCGGCCGAATCGACGATCATGTCGATCGTGCCGAGGCCCTCGCGCTGCATCTCCTCGACGACGAAGACCGCCGTCCGGATGTCGGCGGTGGTCCAGGCGTCGACGGACAGCGCGATCTCACCGGCGAGCACGGCGCGCAACACGTCGGCGCCCTCGAACTCCGCCTCGGGGAAGCGCTCGGCCATCGCCGCGTCGAAGAACGACTTGCGCCATTCCCACTCGACGCCCATGCGGGTCGTCGGGCGGCGGTTGAAGAAGGTGGTCGGCTGGCCGAAGGCGGGCGAGTTGCCCACGCTGGGCAGCGAACCCTGGGCGCCGCGCAGGATCGGGCGACCGCGCAGTTGACGAGCTTCGACCGAAGGCTTGCCCGCAGTCTTGACGACCGCGGTGCGTCCGCCGATCACGTTGCGGTCGACCGGCGTCACGTGGGCCGTCGTCACGCCCGCGCGTGCCTGGCGGAGCCACTGCGGATCGAACGGGTCGATCGAATCCAGCACCGAGAGGCGCGTGATGACCTCGCTGGACTCCTCGACGGAGCCCTCCGCGCCGATGCGCGCGCTCGCGTCGATCATGCCGGCGGTGACGGCGACCGCGTGCAGCGAATCGCTGGCCGAGCCACCGGGGGTGACCGACAGGATCTTGCCGTCCTGGACGCGGATGAGCGCATCCTCGACGACCTTGCCGGGCGAGACGTACAGCGTGTCCGCATGGATCGTCCAACTGGTCGACGGGGCGTCGTCCTGGAGGACCGGGGCGGAGAACAGGGGCGCGGCTACGAGGCCGGCCACAATCGTGGTGGTGATCATTGGTCGTCGCCTTCTTCTGCCTCGGGCAGATCCGCTTCATGCACGGTCTCGCCGTCGATCCAAACGCGCTCCACGGCGCTCGTGAGTTCCATGGGGTGACCGGTCCAGAGCACCAGGTCGGCGTCGAAACCGGCGGCGATCGCGCCGACACGGCCGAGGCCACCCGAAAGGCTGCCCGGTCCGGACGTCAGAGCGTTCCACGCGGCGTTCGTGTCCATGCCGGCGCGCACACAAGCCGCGGCGGCCATGCGCAGTGAGGCGGGGTGTCGACCGGGCGCGTCGAGGGCGAATCCGAACGGAACGCCCGCTTTGTGCAGGGCTTGGGCAGACGCCTGGATGCGCTCGTTGCCACCGGGGTTCCAGGCGGGGAGCGCGACGCCGAGGCCGCTGTCCTTGAGGGTCGCGGCGAGGTCGCCCACGCGGGCACAGCCGTAGATCAGGCCCGCCAGGCCATGTCGCTTGGCGAACGCGGCGGCGCGGGTGGCTTCGGCGCGGGTGTCGGCTTGCAACAGCGCGGAGACCTTGCCTTCCCTGAGCAGCGCGAAGCCACCCTTCGGCTCGGCCATGCGCTCCTCGAGCATCTGAATCGCGCCGGCATAGCTGGTGGGCTTGCGCCCGCGGGTGAACAAGCTGCTGCTGAACGACAGGTGCAGGTGCGCGCGCGGTGCGACGATGGCGCCACCCGGCTTGACGAGCGCCGTACGCCCGCCAGAGAGCGTTCCGCTGGGAGGCGTCAACAGCACCGACGTGATGCCTTCCGCGGCGAGGCGGTCGTAGTCGGAATGGTCGCGGGTGAAGGCGTGCGCGAGGTCCGCGCCGTCCATCACCATGCGCGTCGTGTCCTGGGCTTCGCGGGCGTCCATGCCCGACTGGTCGGACAACGCGATCATGCCGGCGGTCAGATGACCTTCGAGCTCGAGCACCTTGGCGCTGGCGGGAACCGCGTCGGCCGTGCTGAGCGCCGAGATCTTGCCGTCCTTGACGACGACCACGACGTTCTCGGCGACGCCCTCGGGCGTGTGCACGAAGTCGGGCTTCAGGTAGACCGTGTCCGCCACGGTCGGGGTCGGCGCTGCGGTGAGCGCGGCGAGAGTGAGGGTGAGCGTGAGCATGATTAGTTGTCCTCCGGCGACAGAACCACTTGGCCTGCGGAGAGCACGTACTGGACCTGGGTGGAGGAGGCGAGGGGCTCGCCGTTGAGCACGAGGAGATCGGCCTGGAGGCCGCGCTTCACCTGGCCCAAGCGGTCGGCGACGTCGAGCATCTTGGCGGCACCGGTCGTGAGCGCGCGCAAGGCAGCGTCCCGATCCAGGCCGTGTCCGACGGCGGTCGCGGCGAGCAACGGAAGATCACGGGCGCTGGTCGAACCACCGCTGCCGAGCAGGACTTCGACGCCCGCGGCCGACAGACGGCCCGCGAGGGAGAGGTCGCGCTGGTCGGGCTCACCCGCACCGGGCGCACCACTCGGGAACGGCCAGACGACGACGGGGATGCGGCGCGCGGCGATGTCCTCGGCGAATCCGAGGGCGTGGGTTCCGCCCACGATCACCATGCGCAGGCGGCCGAAGCGCTTGGTGCCGTCGAGCAGCGCGCGCAGCTCGCTGACGCGGTGCGCTTGTACGTAGAGAGGCAGTTCGCCTTCCGCGACCCGCGCCCAGACCGCCTTCTCGACGTCGTACTTGGGCGCCCTGGGGCGCTTGTCCTCCCTGTGCTTCTTCTCCTTGAACGGCTTGCCGTCCTTCTCGGCCTTCTCCTTGGCCTTCTCGCGCGCCTTCTTGGCCTTGTCCTCGTCCTTCTCGAGCTTGGCCTGCTCCTCGGCGATCTCGGCTTCCCACGCGGCGAGTTCGTAGGCGTACTCGTTGTGCTCGATGCGGTACTCGACACCGTCCTCGATGAGTTTCATCAACCGGTCGACGTGACCGATGCGGTCGAAGGCATCGCCGTTCAACCCGACCGCGGCCGCGACGCAGGAGTCGCCCAGCACGATCGCGTCCTCGAGGCCCAGGTTCGGTGCGGTGCGAATCACCGCGCCGATCCCGCTGACGGATGCCGTGCGACCCACCGTGACACCGACGGCCGTCACCCCGGCGCGCAGGGTCTGCTTGCGCAGGTGCTCGGAGGCGAACAGGTCGAGGCCGTCGGTCGCCAACGTGTTGACGTCCGTGTCGGGGCGCGAGGCGGTCGTGTCCGTCAGCCCGAGCGTGGACCACG
>JAJDEX010000053.1 GCA_029259575.1 Planctomycetota bacterium
CCGTTCGGCCCGATCAGGCCGATGCGATCCCCGCGCATGACCTCGAAGTCGAGGTCCTTGACGATCGTCGTGTCGCCGAACGCCTTGGACAACTTCTTGGTGCGCAACACCAGTTGGCCGGTGCGATCGCTCTCTTGCAGCGTCGCGCGCACCTGGCCGGTGCGGTCGCGCCGCTGCGCGCGTTCCTCGCGCAGTGCCTTGAGCGCGCGGACCCGACCTTGGTTCCGTGTCCGCCGCGCCTTGACGCCGCGCTTCAACCAGGCCTCCTCCTTGGAGAGCAGCTTGTCGAAGGCCGCGTCCTGGGACGCCTCCGCCTCGAGCTCCGCTGCGCGCCGATCCAGGTACGTCGCGTAGTCGCACGAATAGCTCGCCAACCGACCGCGGTCCAGGTCGAGGATGCGCGTGGCGATCCGGCGCAGGAAAGCCCGGTCGTGGGTCACGAACACCAACGTGGTCTTCGGCCCGAGCAGCTGGAGCTCCAAGCGCTCGATCGCCAGCACGTCCAGGTGGTTGGTCGGCTCGTCCAGGATCAGCAGGTCCGGCTCCAACGCGAAGGCACGTGCCAGGAGCACGCGGCGCTTCGATCCGGCCGAAAGCGGACCGACCTGCTCGTCTGCGTTCAAACCGAAGGCAGTCACCGTGCGCGTCACGCGCTCGTTGCGCTCCCAGTCCTCGAGACCGAGCTCCGCGAGCGCCCCGTGAAGAATGTCTGCGACGGTCCCGGGCATGTCGTCGGGAACCTCCTGCGGCAGTCCCGCCACGCGTAGACCTGGGCGCTTGGTGATCACGCCGTCGTCGATCTCCAGCTCGCCGGTCAAGACCCGCAAGAGGGTCGACTTACCGGCGCCGTTGCGACCCAGCAGGCCGATGCGTTCTCCGCGTTCGATCTCGAGGTCGATACCGTCGAGCAGTGGATGACCACCGAAGGTGAGGGTCACCCCACTGAGTCCCAGTTCCGCCATGATTCGTCGTGGTGAGCCGGCCCGCGCGGGCCGAAGGAGCAACCGCGGTCAGTTCTTGGTTCCGCGGTCGGCCACGACGATCAACGTCAGGCCCGCGGGAACGGGGACGTGGTTCTCGAAGCCATGGAACCAGCGATTCAGGAACCAGTGCCCGGCCCGATTCAGCGCGGAGCGTTTGCCGTAGCGGAAGCCCTCGCTGAATCCCTTCTTCTTGAGCTTGGAACCGATCGCGTTGAGCAGGAAGCCGGACAGGTTCCACCAGCGGACGCTGCGGATCTCGAAACCCGACTCGACGAACACCTTCTTCAAGGCCTTGCGGGTGTAGCGGCGGTAATGCCCCATGCGACGATCGCGTTCCCCGTAGAGGAACGGCCACGCGGGCACGGTCAGGATCAGCTGGCCGTCGGGCTTCAGCATCGAACGCAGTTGGCGCATCGCGAGCAGGTCGTCCTCGATGTGTTCGATCACGTCGCAGCAGTAGATCTCGTCGAACTTGCCCCCCTGGAGCGAGTCGAGGCGTTCGAGCGTCATCTGCTGGACGACCGCATCTTCGAAGCCGCCGTTGCGCAGGGTCTGTCGCGTGAAGCCGACCATGGCTTCCTCGGCGTCGACCGAGACGACGTCGCAGCCTGCGCGATGCAGGCGCAGGCTGAGCAAACCCGATCCACAACCGGCATCGAGGACGCGGCCGCCCTTCGAATGCAGCATCAGGCGCCCGGCGATCGAGGAGGCGCGAAAGTCGTTCTCGTGCGCCTTCGAGAGCCCCTCGAGGTGGTCGCGCAGATCGACGCGATCCTCGGGAAGGTCGAGGATCGGGGCCGGGGCTCCACTCGAGTGGGCTGCCGGGTTGGCGCTCGGCCGGGCCTGCTGCGTGGGTGTCGGTTCGGTGTTCATGGTTGACGGTCCAAGGTCGTCCGTGGCAGAGCATAGCGACCCATGCCCGGGATGCCTGACGTGGACATGACCTTTCGTCGCTCGACCCGCTCCCTTCGCGAAAGCCACCCGGAACTGGCCCGAAACGTGCCAGTTCGGACCGAGTTCGATGTCCTGGGAAGGACGTGCCGGCGAGGTCAGTCCCTCGAACGTCAGGCGCTGCGGCCCAGCCCTCGCTCGGCCAGGGCGGCCAGGACGTAGGCGGACGCACCCAGCACGAGGGTCGCATCGAACCCGGCGTACATGGACAACATCACGGTCCCGATGGAGCCCACGACCGTCGCGAACGCGTTGGTCGCCCAGGCCAACGGCACCAGGTCGGGCGTGCCGGCCTCGAGCTTGCGCAGGCCATGGGCCATCGGGATCCCGAGCACCAGACCGAACGGCGTCACGATGGCCGCGGCGAGGAGGAAGCGCACGAACATCGGCGTCGCTGCTCCGAACCGCACCAGGGCATCACCTGCCAGGAACTGCATCGCGGCCAGCACGAGCAGGACGATCGGGACGATCCAGAAGCTGCGCCCACTCGCGAGGAAGCGCTTGGAAGCGGCGGCGCCGATGCCGGTCGCCAGCAACATGGCGAACAGCGTGACGCTGATCGAATAGAGCGGGTGACCGACGAGCAGGACCAGGACCTGCATCAAGGTGACCTCGATCGTGATGAAGCCGAGGCCCAACGCGACGAAGTAGAGCAGGGTCGAACTCAGGGCGCCGCGGCCGCGTCGCGCATTCGGTTTCCCACGGCGCAGCCACAGGGGGAACAACAGCAGCAAGGCCCCGGCCACCACGGCGGCGACCAGTTGCGCCAGCAGGAACACCGGGTTGCCCTGCGTGACGACGGCCTCGGCATCCAGGTCGCGACTCGCCACGCCCCAGTCGTTCCAGCGGTGGAAGTTGAAGAAGTAGGGACGGTCGTCGGTCGCCGGCGTGATGAGCGCCTCGGCCCCGTCGATCAGCGCAGCCTTGTCGTCCGAACGGATGAACGCCTCCAGGGCCGAGTGCGTACGGTGACGCGGGTGGTAGGCCAGGCCGAGACCGGCGTTGGAGACGTGGTCCTCGAGACGCTGCAACTCGTCGGGACGGAACGGCTCCAACTTGACGATCATGGCCATGAAGGAGCGCGCGTGGATGCACGCCACGCAGTCCTCGAAGCGCGCGCTGGAGCGCGTGGACCAAGCCTCGTGGATCGTCGCCAGCAGCCGGATCGCTTCGACCTCGCCGCTGAACCGCGTGATCTGCAGCGCGCCGCCGTCCTGCAAGCGCGCGATCATGTCGCCGAACGCTTGGCTGGTGTAGAGGTAGTTCTCGGCCAACATGTAGGCGCCCGAGGACAGGGCGCTCCACGTGTCGATGCCGGACATCTGCACCAGGTCGAAGGTCTCGTTCTCGCGCAGCAAGGCGGAACGTCCCTCGGTGTGCACGATCTCGACGCCGGGGTCCTCGATCAGGTCCCGCGAGAAGTCCCGGTACGTGTCGGTGTGCATCGCAACCATCTGGGCGTGCAATTCGTAGGCCTTGATGCGTTCCGCACCCGCCAGTCGAGCCGCCCACAGGTCCGGCGCTCCACCCGCACCGATGACCAGCACCTGCTTCGCGCCCAGGACGTGGGTCGCCATCGGGTACGTGGTCAGCCAAAGGTCCTGCAGCCCTTCGGGCGTGCCCGTGAAGTCGTACAGATAGGTTCCTGCCGATCCATCCTGGGCCAGGAAGACCTGGTCGTGCGCGTTGCGCGGTTCCGGTCCCTGGCCGCGCATGAACAGGGCGCGCTCGGCTTCGGGGACGCGATAGGACTCGACACGCGCGATCGCGCTCCACTCCGAAGTCAGGCGTTGATCGCCCAGGGCCACCTCGTCGCCCTTCTCGAGCATGAGTTCTTCGCGGCTCGGGATCGGAAAACGGTCCTCCAGAAAGGGTGCCGCCACCAAGCACGACAACGCGACACCGGGCCAGAGCCATCCACCTCCGCGCGTCGTGCGAGCGCCGAGCGCCGCCAACGCCGTCGCCGCGCACAAGGCACCTCCCCCGCCGAACCAAGCCAAACACACGGGCGCTGCCAAGCAACCGAGCGCCGCACCGATCAAGTCCGCGGCGTAGTAGCGATCGGCTTCCGCGGCGCGCAGCATCAAGATCAGCCCGAGCACGAAACCGCCGGTGAAGAACGGGACGGCGGCACCTGCGGCGAACCCGAAGAACGCTCCGAGGCTGGCCCAGGCGACTCCGCCGTCCGGTGCGAACACGCGAACGTGGGTCGGCACCGGATAGTTCAGGACGAACATCCAGGTCAAAGGCAACGAGATCGCGAACGCGGCCGTCCAACGTGCGAGCCAACGGTCCGGATCCGCCAAGATGCGTTCGCGGGCCACGTGCAACCAGGACCCCGCGCTCCCCAACGCCAGCAGTCCCAACGAGATCACCAGGTAGCCGTAGTGGAACTCGAGGCGCAGCGACCCGACACGGGTCAGCAAGACCTCGTACACGAACGTCGCGCAGGCGACGAGACCGATGGTCCAGGCGTCGTGGCGCCGCATACGCGTGGATGTCATGCGCTGAGGTTACGGGACGCGGGCGCGGGGTCCACCTAGTCCTCCTCCAGGGAATCGAACCTGGATCCGTTCCGCTGGAGACGCCGTAGCAGCTACGATCACCCGGTGAGCGGATTCGAACCGCCTCCACCCCGCCCGGCCCCATTCCAGGAACGACGTGAACCGCCTTCGACTCCACTCCGCTCTCCTTCCCCTGCTGCTGGTCGTCGCCTTCCTGGGCACGCCGCACGGATCCTCGCCGATCCAGGACTCCGGGATCCCCGAGGGCACGCCGCAATTCCGGTCCACGGGGGCGACCGTCTACCTCGTGCGGCATGCCGAGAAGAAGGTTGGCCAGAACCCCAGCCTGCTCGCGAGCGGAAAGGAGCGCGCGTTGGACCTCGCCCACATGTTCGAAGCGGCGGGCGTCACGCACGTCTTCACCACGGACTACCTGCGCACCCGGGAGACGGCCGCTCCCCTCGCCAAGCTTGCGGGCCTCGAGGTTCAGCTCTACGACGGATTCAAGCTGCCCGAACTCGTCGGCGACCTGCACGAGCTTGCCCAAGGTTCCGTCGCCGTGGTCGTCGGTCACTCGAACACCACGCCGCAGCTCTACTCGATGCTCGGCGCAGGCCACGCCAAGGGCTTGGACGACAAGGGCAACATCCCCGACGACGCCTTCGATCGGATCTACTTCACGCACCTGAGGACGTCTCCTGGTGGCGTGCAATGCGTGGCGGCCCACGAACTCAGGTACGGCGAATGACCACGGTTGGCCGCAGGGCGGAGGATCCGTGCGAAGCGAGACCCAACATCGACCTCCGAACCGCGACCCTGCGCCCTGTGGATTGGAGTGGGCCACGCGCGCAGCTCGGCCTATTCTGGAAGCCATGACCTCTCCCTACCCGCTCCTCCTCACCGGCGTTCTCCTCGCAGGCTGCGCTTCGCAGCAGGGCCTGCGGATCGAGGCCATCACCCTTGGCTCGACGCCGCCCTCGGAACCGCAGTTGGTCGATCACGGCCCGATCAATTCGGGCCTGGGGGAACGCGATGCGACTTTGTCTCCCGACGGAAACACGTTCGCTTGGACCGTGACGCATCGGCGTGAGTCCGTCATCGTCATGATGAACCGCGTGAACGGCGTTTGGGGCGAGCCGTACATCGCACCGTTCTCGGGGGTCCATGCAGATCTCGAGCCATGCTTCTCCCCGCACAGTGGAGCGCTCTGGTTCTGCTCGCAGCGTCCGCTGCCGGGTGAGTCGGAAGCGGGTGATTGGAACCTCTGGCGCGTATGGCCACAGGCGCCGATCGGGCCGGCCTCCAGCTGGGGAGCTCCCGTGGCCGTCGACGCCCTCAACACCGAAGGCGACGAGTTCTATCCGTCCATCACGAAGGATGGGCGGATGTGTTTCACAACCACGCGAACAGGTGGCTTGGGCGGCGAGGACATCTGGCTCGCCCAGGAGATGGGACCCGGCGAAGACGGCTGGGACGTGCGCAACGCTGGCCCTTCGATCAACACGAGCGCCGGCGAGTTCAATTCGTGCCTGCACCCGACCGGCTGCGCCCTCGTCTTCGGATCCGATCGGTCGGGCGGCGGAGACCTGTTCGTGTCCCGCTTC
>JAJDEX010000521.1 GCA_029259575.1 Planctomycetota bacterium
TGCTGGCCAAGCACTTGATGGAGGACACGACGGAAGAGCGGCGCGCAGCCGGTATGCGCTGGTTCGAGAAGCTCGCTGCCGAGTTCGAGGGCACGCAGTACGGGGACATGGCGACCGCCGAACTGTTCGAGGTCAAGCACCTCGGCGTCGGCTGTGAAGCTCCTGACTTCGATGCCAGCACCATCGACGGTCACGACTTCAAGCTGTCGGACTACCGCGGCAAGGTCGTGCTCCTCGACTTCTACGGCTTCTGGTGAGGCCCCTGCAGGTCGGCCATGCCGCACCTGCGGGAGCTCGTGAAGCTCCACGAAGACCAGCCGTTCGCGATCATCGGTGTGAACACCGGCGACTCCGAATCGGACTTCCGCGCCGGCGTCGAGAAGTTCGACGTCAGCTGGATCAGCGCCTACCAGGGCGAGAAGTCGCCCATCGCGGACCTGTACCGCGTTCAGGGATACCCGACGTACGTGCTCCTCGACACCGACGGCAAGATCGTCAAGAAGGGGCACAGCGGTAGCGCCATGGACGGCGACATCGAGCGCCTGCTCAAGGCGGCCGCCAAGAAGGGCGACTGAGCCCAACGGTCGGAATGCAAGAAGGGGAGGTCGACACCAGGTCGACCTCCCCTTCTTCGTGTCTCCCGAGTCTTGCTACTCGTAACGCAGGGCCAGAACGGCCTCGGTCGGCAGCAGTCCAGCCGGAACGCTCCCCGACACCGTCAGGTCGCCGTTCTGGGCCACCTGGATCGGCACGATGCCTTGCCCCAGCGGATCCAGCGCATAGATCCGTGTCCCGTCCGGCGTGATCAGGATGTCACTGATGGACGTTCCGACCATCACGTTGGGAACGCGCGGGATCAACGTGCCGGAGGTGGGGGCGTCCATGACGACGATCTCACCGGTTCCGGAGGCCGCGGCGAAGACGAACTTGCCGGTCGGGCTGCGAACGGCATCCACCGGCGACGCGCCCACCGGCAGGTCGTTCGGCACGCCGTTGGCGGCGAAGATCTCGAGCAGCGCGTCGATGCGAACGACCTGAACTTGGTCGGTCGCGCCGAGCGAGATGATGATGAACGCGCCGTCCCGGGTGAAGTCGATGCTGGTCGGACCTGCGACCAGGTTGAAGGCGTGCGCGGCGCCGTTCAGCAGCGAGTCGCTGTTGACGGGCACGAGGGTCAGCGTCTGCGCGGTCTCGTCACCGACGACCAGGTAGCGGCCTGTCGGGTCGATGGCGATCACGCTGGGCGATCCGCCCAAGGTCACCTGGGACCGCAGTTGCAGCTCGCCGGTCACGCGGTTGACGTCGTACATGCCGATCTGGCCGAACAGTTCCCCGGCGGCGTAGACGTAGCGTCCACTGGGATCGACGACCACGTCGATGGGGTCGTTCACCGGCGCGATCGGAGCAGGCGGCGTGCCCAGGGAACTGTTGCCCAGGATCGGAACGGACCAGAGGAAGCGGTCGACCTTCGAGACCGCGAACACGAACTCGCCCAGCGGAT
Source organism: Planctomycetota bacterium (assembly GCA_029259575.1). Taxonomy (GTDB): domain Bacteria; phylum Planctomycetota; class UBA1135; order UBA1135; genus JAJDEX01. The sequence goes on from JAJDEX010000521.1 coordinate 1,502, forward strand.
CGACGGCGATCGCCACGGGATCCTGGAACGGACCCGGAAGTGGCAAGGGACCGGCGATCGGGTTCAGGCCGCCATCGGCCGAATCGATCTGGAAGGCGCGCAGTTCACCTTCCCCTTCGTCCAGGGAGACGATCCCGTGCATGGTGGGAACGAGTGCTTCCGAACCTGACAGGATCGACATCGAGGTCGCCGGCCCGCGGCTACGGAACGTTCCGACCGGCGAAAGAATGCCCGTGCTCGGATTGACCTTCTGGACGAGGATGGCTTCGAAGGCGGGCAGACTCACGTAGAGGTAGCGACCGCTATGGTCGTACGAGACCGCAGCGGGGACGGCACCGAGGTTGATGGCCGGACCTGAGTCCTCGGCCAAGCCCGTGTTCGGGTCCAGCGCGAACCGTTGGATGTGGACGTTGTTGCCCAGAACCGCGATCAAGTACGGGCCGCCGGGTGAGAGCGCCAAGTCGGTCGGGATGAACGACGTGGCCACGCCCGGGGTGATCGCGGACAGAACTCCCGTCGTCGGGTGGATCTCGAACCCCAGGACGAACGAGAAGTTCGAAGGGGCGAGGTACACACGACTGCCCTGGGTGGCGAGTGCGACGGGTCGCGCACCGTTCGTGACCTGGGTCGTCGTGACCGGCAGCATGCCGCCGTTGCCATCGAGCGTGATGGTCTCGAGCGACGCGTTCGACGGGAACTGCTGCGCGGCCGTGCCTTGGTTGCCGACGATCAGGAAGTCGCCATCCGCCTGGACCGCGACGGCGAGGGGGCGCACGCCGACGCTGAGCGGAGGACCGAGCAGACTGGGAGCGCCCGCGTTGCTGAGTCCGACCGCCTGGACGAAGCCGCTCGCTTGCGCGGAGACGTAGACGGCCAAGCCGTCCGGGTGCATCGCCATCTTGTGCGGGCCGGCCTGCAGATTGACGAGTCCCAACGATTGGGCCGAGGGCGAACCCGGTTCCATCAGGAAGGCCTCGACGGTGTCGTTCGCGTTGTTCAGCTCGTAGAAGACGGGCAGACGCGGGTGGGCGAGGACTTGGTTGCTCGGCGCAGCTCCGGTTCTGGACCAGGTGTGGTGACGCAGGTTGCCGGTGGGGGCATCGATCAGCATCGTCGCGACTTCGTTGGTGCCCGTGCCACCGAGCAACATGCGACGCGGCGGTTGCGAGACCGACATCTCGAGCGTGGTCGAAACGGAGCCGCCTGCATTCGTGGCGGTGACCAGGTAGAGACGGCGCGGCGTGACCTCGGTGGGCAGGCCGGACAGCTTTCCCGTATCGGGGTCGAGGCTCAGTCCGGTGGGCAGCGCTGGAGCGACCGAGAACGTCGAGGCCGAACCGTCGAAAGTCGGCGTGATCTCCTCAGCGGGCAGCGACTGGAGGTGCAACTGCACCGCGGTCGGATAGAACAGGTTGCTGGGCGCTGTCGTCCCAGGGGCGACGCTGCCACCACCACCTCCTCCTCCACCGCCGCAAGCGGACAGAAGGACCAGGGGAGCGAGGGCGAGACGAAGGGTGGACGTGGGGATCCGCATGGCTGCTCGGAGCAGGGGAAGGTGAAGTCCTTGTGGCGCCGCAGTGTGCGTGGACGCCAGAACTTGCACCTCCAGGATACTCCCCCGTTTCGGGCTTTGGTTCGAACGCCTATTCGGGAAGCATCGATCGTCCCCTGGCTGAGGCTCAGCCCGTCATGGTCCTGACATCTGCCTCGCACTGGGATCGAAACGAGGCGCGCGATTGAGATTCAGTCGCGAGCTACGGGGTTGCCCGAATCAATAGCCAGCAGCGGCCCCGTCCTTGCGGGATTCGCTCGCGCCGACCCAGATTCCGCGCTTCGTGTCCCGCGCGATGGCCTGGTATCCACCGTAGACCCCACGGTCTGTCGCGCGTCGGTGACCGCGTTTCAGAAACGCGGCGACCTCTTTCAGATCGAAACCCGTTTCGAGCGCAACCCGTCCCCCGTCGTCCATCCGCTCCCCGGTCGGCTGGGACGAACCCAGGTGAACGAGGCGCGCGGCGTCGCCGGCTTCCTGCAGGTTCATCCCGAAGTCGACGATGTTCGACAGCACCCAAGCGTGCATCTGGGGCTGAGTCGCGCCACCCATGACGCCGTAGCTCAGCCAGGGTTCGCCGTCCTTGGTCACGAACGCAGGGATGATCGTGTGGAAGGGGCGTTTGCGAGGCTCATAGGTGTTGGCGCGGCCTGGCGTCAGGTCGAACAACTCGCCGCGGTTCTGCAGGATGAATCCCAGGTCGCCGGGCGTCATGCCGGACCCCATGCCGCGGTAGTTGCTCTGGATGAGCGACACCATGTTGCCGGCCGCATCGGCGACCGTGAGGTAGATCGTGTCGCCCTCCTCCAGCGCAGGATTCGGCGTCGGGATCGAGAGCGCAGCACGCTTCGGGTCGATGCGCGCCCGTTGTTCCGCGGCGTGTTCCTTCGAGATGAGGAGCGCGACCGGCACGTCCGCCATCGCCGGGTCCGCATAGAACCGAGCGCGATCCTCGAACGCGAGTTTCTTGGCCTCGATGAAGTGGTGCAAGTGATCGGCGCTGCCCCAACCCATGCCGGCCAGGTCGAAGCCCTCGAGGATATTGAGCATCTGCAACGCGGCGATCCCCTGTCCGTTCGGCGGTAACTCCCAAAGGCGATATCCGCGATAGGTCGTGGAGACCGGTTCGACCCATTCGCCTTGATGCGCGGCCAGGTCGTCCACCGTCAGGAATCCACCCTGCGCCTGCATGTAGTCCGCGATCTCCTGGGCGATCTCACCCTCGTAGAAGACCGACCGGCCGCCCTCCGCAAGGCGCTCGTACGTGCGCGCCAACCGCGGGTTGCGGAAGACCTCACCTTCCCCGGGCGCCTTCCCGCCCGGCATGTAGGTGTCGGCGAAACCCGGGTACTTCGCGAGCGAACGGGCGTTGAGTCCCCAGTAGTACGCGATCGTCTGGGGCACAGGAATCCCGTCGCGGGCGGCGGCGATGGCGGGCGCGAGCACCTCGGGCATCGGCAGCTTTCCGAAGCGCTCGTGCAACCGGAACCATCCGTCGACACAGCCGGGCACGCTGACCGGCAAGGGCCCACGCTTGGGGATCGAGGACAGCCCGAGTTCGCGTAGATGTTCGAGCGACAAGGACGCCGGCGACCGCCCGCTGCCGTTGAGTCCGCTCAGCGACTTGGACTCGGCGTCCCAAACGATCGCGAACAGATCACCTCCGATGCCGCAACCGGTCGGTTCGCAGCATCCCAGAACGGCGTTGGCCGCGATGGCCGCATCGACCGCGCTGCCTCCCGCCTTGAGTACGTCGAGCGCGACCTGCGTCGCGTGCGGATGGCTGGTGGCCGCCATGCCGTGCGTCGCGAAGACTTCGGATCGCGTGGCGAAGGGCTTGCCGGTGATGCGGTCCATTTGGATAGCGGCGGTCGGTGCGAGCGTGCGTGCCGGCATCGGCATGGGGGAGAGGAGGGCGGGCGTGAAGGCGAGGCAGATGGCGGTCAACAGCATGGTGGTCTCCAGGTTCCGCACCATAGGAAGAGGGCCGCCCGGGGGATACCCGGGCGGCCCTCGCCGTTGGTTTCAGATCGGTGTCCGGATGCCCTGGAGGCTCCACGCCGATGCCTGCGAGCCCTATTGATGGAACGTCCGCAGAGCGAGGTCCGTGGGGCTCACGCCCGCCGGTACTTGACCCTGGAGGGTCAGTCCGCCCGCATCCCCGTCGATGGCGAGGATCAGGACCTCGTCGCCACTTTGGTTCGTGGCGTACACGTGGCGTCCGTCGGGCGTGGCCACCAGATCGATCGGCGTGATCGTGTCGGTCCACGCGTCGACCAGCGTCATCGCACCCGTCACGGGATCGACCGAAGCGTGCACGATCGTGCCGTCCGCCGGAACCGAGATGTAGGCATGGTTGCCACGGGGGTGCAAGGTCAGCGACGCGGGGTTGCCGGCCAGGCTCAGGACGCCACCGACGTTCGCGGTCAAGGCGCCGTCGTGTGCAGAGACGCCGTAGGGAATCACGACTCCGGTCGTGCGCATCGGAACGAGGGCCACGTCTCCGTTCCGACCGAACGTGAGGGCTCCCGGGTTGGAGGGCGCCGACACGACCTTGGGCGTCGCACCGAACGCGCCGTTCGTGAAGGACCAGCTGCGAATGTCGAACTGCCCCGAGACGTAGACGAAACGGCCGGTGGGGTCGATCGAGACGGGACCGGGTTGGCCGTCGGTCGGCACGCTGTCTTCGAGGCTGAGCGTTCCGAGGACCGGGTCGATCCCGTAGGCACGCAGTTGATGAACCCCGTCGACGGAGACGAAGAGGAAACGACCGCTCGGGTCGACGCTCAAGCCGCCGACCGGTCCAGCCAGGCTGACGGCCAGGCCGTCGTCGGTCAGTTCCCCAGTGATCGGATTCAGCGCCATGCGACGCACCGCGTGCGTGGCGCCATCGGCCACGAAGGCGAAGCGCTCCAGCGGGTCGAGCGCGATCGCGGTGGGTGACGTGCCGGCCAGAACGGCGGGCGCAACGTCCGTCAACGTTCCTGCGACCAAGGTGATGGCCAGTTGGCTCACGTCGGCCGACGTCGCATTGGCCGTGTACAGGTTGCGCGGCAGGTGGCGGCGCGGCGTGTTCGTGAGGCTGATGCCGATGCCCTTGGGCATTCCCCGCGTACGCAGGGAGCGCGCGAAGACGAGCGATCCGGTCGTCAGGTTGACCTTGAACTGGCGGATCTCGCCCGTGATCTCGTCGATCACGTAGGCGTAGTTGCCGGACACGTCGAGCTCCAACCGCGTGGGGCGTGCGCCCGCAGCGATGTTGCCCGTGAACACGAGGTCGCCGTCCTTCTTGTCGATCGTGTACAGCGACACCGTTCCGTCGTCCGCGTTCGTCACGTAGGCGAAACGACCGGTCGGGTGCATGACGATCGACGTCGGCTCATCACCGGTCGAGTACATCGGACCCCAGACGTGGTTGCCGCCCGTGAAGTCGATGCGGAACCGTTGGATCTGTTCGGTCTCGAGGAAGGTCGCGTAGAGGTACGTTCCCGTCGGGTCGATCGCGATGTCCGTAGGCGTCCGCGTGAAGAAGGACAAGCCGTCCACGCCGTCCACGAGCGCGCCGGTGACCTCGTCGATCGGGTAGACGTAGAGGTTGCGCGAGTTGAAGTTCGTGATCCACACGAAGCGGCCCAAGGGGTCGACCTCGATGCGCTCGGGGCTGGTGCCCGTCGCGAGCGGAGTCCCGAGCGGCGTCAGGTCTCCGGTCACCTGGTCGATGGCGAACGCTTGGATCTGGTGCGAGTGGAAGGACGCGATGAATGCCAAGGAGCCGTCCGCGGACAGCGCCATGCTGTGGCGACCTTCGCCGAACTCGATCGCGGACTGCGCGGTCGGACGGCCGGTCGCCGTGTTCACCGTGTAGAAGGAAACGTCGTTCGAGGACGGGATCGAGTTCTCGTTCGGGACCCAGATGAACTTGCCGCTGGGGTGTACGACGACGTCCTGGGCGCCTTGTTCGAACTCGGGCGCGAACGTCAAGCCGGTGTGCGTGAGTCCACCCGTGAATGCATCGATGCTGAAGACGCCGACGGAGTCGTCGCCGTGCGCGACGTAGGCGTAGGCGGGCGGCTTGTCGACGCCCAACTCGATCGTGGTCGCGGTGCTGCCGTAGGGGCCGCTCGCCGTGACGGTGAACTTGGTGGACGCTGCGAGAGAGGTCGGTTGACCCGAGATCGCACCGGTCGCCGGATCGAACAACAGGCCGGTCGGCAACGGAGGGGACACGGACCAGCCGGTCACGGTTCCGTCCACGGTCGGGAGGTTGCTCTCGACCGGTACGTCGACCAGGAAATGCGCGCCCGGTGCCGGGTACGCGAGGTTGGAGGGGACGGGGCCGCTCGGGCCACCACCGCCGCCGCCGCCGATTCCACCGCCGCCGCCTCCGCCACCACAGGCGGTCAGGAGCAGGGCGGGTGCCAGAAGGATGAGGTTGCGTTCGTTCAAGATCATTCGTGTGCGAGATCGGTTGGTCAGCGATCCGAGCGTCTCGTTCCCCTTCGCTCGGGTTGGGGGTGCGGCCCCATCGCGGAACCCGTCGTGCGGAAGGCTGCGCCTCCGGCCTGTGGGTCCATATGGAAACTACCCCGCACCAGGACGAAGCAACCCGCAGGCTGGGTTCCGCTTCCGAAGCGGAAATCGATTCCGGGTGAATCCCGCCCTGATGCACGATTCTGCATCGTTGTGAGACGTGTGGCGTGCCCGCGTTTCCGATGGGGTCTTCGCGGCGCGGCAGCCTCAGCAGGAACCGCAACTGCGATCGCGAATCGATCTCAGCGCGAGGTGCGTTCCAGGCGTGCCCCAGCGGAGAGCCCGTTCCCAGGGCACGACGAGCCTCGCCCGAGGCCGCTCAACCGCGCTGGAACTTCGGCAGCAACGCGGCCGCCATCGCGCGGGCCTTGATGACGCATTGGTCGGAGTTGTCGTAGTCGTAGCGACCGAAGCGACCCAGCGGGTTCAGCCCGGCGGCCTCCATCCACTCGAGCGCGGCGAGGCGGCGCTCGGCCATCCCGAACTCGTACACGACGTACGCGCGGTCGACCGTCGAACGATCGGTGAACAGGATCTCGTCCTTGGTCAGCAACCCGGCGTGGATCAATCCGTCGATCGACTCGGCCTCGAGCTCGGAGCCCGGGAACGGCACGTCGCGCGGATGCGTGATCTCGAGCATCAACGACGTCTTCCCCTCGGGTGCATTCCCGGGGGAGTAGTTCGACATGTACGTGACGCGGTTCGCGGGGCCCTGGGCCGTCTGCGGCAGGTAGATCCACGACAGGTCCGGATGTTCGGGGCGATCGAGGGCCACCAGGATGCTGACCAGGCCGTTGTAGGCCAATCCACGCATCGCTTCGGCGACCTCGCCGGGCACCTCGGGGACGAACGTCGGCACCAGGTCGAGCGGCAACGTGCAGACGACGTGGTCGAAGTCCTCGCCGTTCACGCTCCAGCCCTCGCCCTTGCGCACGACCTCCTCGATGCGCGTCGACAGGCGGATCCGCGTGCTCAGCGCCGAGGCCATGCCGTCCGTGATCGCCTGGAAGCCGTCCTTCTTCGGATACCAGAAGATGGCCTGGTGCCCGTAGCCCTCGGTCTGGATGCCGATCGCGGCGCGCAGCACGTCCTCGATGGGGGCATCCGGCACGCGGCCGGCCACCCAGTCGGACGTCAACTGATCGAGCGGCCGCTTCCAAATCTTGGCGTTGTACGGATCCATGAAGTGGTCCGCGATGCCGTCGCCGAAGCGCCAGCGCACCCAGCCCGCGAAGTCGGCGGGGGCCTCGGTGTCGTCCTTGGTGCGCGCGTGCCAGGCGTGGACGTAGCCCGCGAGGCAGTCGAAGTTGGCCTGTTCCGGAAGGTCGCCCAGCCCGTTCTCGAACGGATACTGCACCCAGCGGTCCTCGAAGCGGATGCGCGTGTTGCGGTCGCGGCGCACGAAGGCCTCCTCGCCACCACCGGCGGTCTTCATCCACTCCAACGTGTCCGTGTCCTTCGAGAACAGGATGTGCCCACCGGCGACGTCGTACGTGAAGCCGTCGACCGTCTTGCTGCGACACAACCCGCCCGCGACGGGGGCCGCTTCGAACAAGGTCAACGTGTCGGCGTCGAGTCCGCCCTCGACGAGCGCACGGGCGAGGGCCAGGCCGGACACACCGGCACCGAGGATCGCGATCTTCAAGGCAGACTGGGACGAAGGAGGGGGAGAGGAGAGTCCTCGCGGCTGCGAGGCGACGAAGCCTATCACAGGGCCGGAGCCGTTCGGCGCCCGCCCCGAAACCCGTCTAGCGCTGTCTCACGATGCGTTCCATGGGCACGTCGGCGCGGCTCAGGGCGGGACCCGCTTCGCTCAGCCAGCGGCGCGCATCGGTGACGTACCCCGCCGTCGGCTTCAGGCCTGGCTGCAGCGCGCCGAACCAGTCGTTGAAGGCCTCCATCGAGACCTCGCGGCCGTACTTGGCGAAGCACGAGGCGACAGCGACCGCGAAGGACTCGTTCTCGGCGCGCGGGGTGATGCGCAACGTCATGCGTCGGCCCGGAAGGTCGAGTTGGTACTCGGCCTCCTCCTTGGACTCGAACTTCGTGCGTACGGTCGACATCGGGAAGCTCTCTTGCAGCAGTTCTCCGTAGTACGTCCGTCCGCCCTGTCGATCGAGGTGCACGTGGACATGACGATCGCCGAACCGCTCCCACAGGTGCTCGAGCACGTCGGCGACATAGGTCCAGACCGTGCGCCCCTTGCTGTCGGTCCAGCGGAACGACTCGTTCAGCTCCCCGGCGGGGGCGAGCCGTGCCGCGCCGTCCACAACCTGTACGTCGGCGGCCTCCAGCGCCGCGCGCAAGCTCGCCGTGTGCGTGGCCAGTTCGTCCAGAGGAAGATGCAGCGGCAGCGATTCGGGCAACGCTTCGAACCACGGATGCTCCGCAAGCCGCGCGGCGTCGGGCGCGAGCCGTCCGGTCGGGGCTTCGATCAACTGTCGCCCGGTCGTGATGGGGGCGGCGTCCTGGCGACACGCCAGGAAGCTGAGCGCCGTCGCCTCGAGCCTGGACCAGCCACGCGGCGAGCGGTCGAAGACCTCTTTCGAATCCGCGACGATCAAGCGCGTGTCCCCACGTTTGGCCTTGGCCATCACTGCGGGCGCGAGCGCTTCCATCAGGTCCAGCTTCGGATCCGGCACGCGCAGCGCACACCAGCCCAACGCGAACGGTCCGAGCATCGGACCCAGCCCCGCCTCGTCGATCCCGGCGACGACCTCGGGTACGTCCGGAACGGCGTCCGTCACGCCGCGTCCGGTTCGGTGTTCGCGTGGCCCGTGATGGCCGCGCCGTCCTCGTGCTTGCCGCGATTGCGCCAGAGCAGGAACGCGCACGTCACGAACAGGCCCACCGACACGAGCTGGCTGGTGGATTGCGTCGTGAAGCCCAGGTCCCAGAGCCCGCGGATCGAATCGCCGCGGAACATCTCGATGACGTAGCGCCCGATCGAGTAGAGCAGTAGCAGCTTGAGGCCGACTTGCCCCGCGTACTTGCGCGTCTTCAGGAAGCGCATGCCGAGGAAGCCCAGCATCGCCGCGTTCGCCGTCATCCAGGGCTGCGTCGCCCACAACACCTGGCCGCGATTCCCTTCACCGAACAGGCTGCCGTCGCGCAACGTCTCGGGCACGTGCAACACCAACGGGAAGGACCAGTCCGCGTACTTGGGATCGACGATGCTGCCGAAGTCGTCGCCGACCAACAGGCAGCCGATGCGCCCGATCGCCAGGCCGAAGAACCCGGCGACGAGCGCCAGATCCAGCGTGTGCTTGAACGGCATCTTGTGCTTCCTCAAGCACAGCCAACCCATCAGGATCGAGCCGAAGCAACCGCCGTACATGACCAGGCCGCCCTGCCAGATGAAGAGCACCGAGAGGGGATCGGCCTTGTACGCCTGACCGGTCGGCGTGTTGCCGACGAGTTCGACGATCACGTAAGCGAACCGCGCGCCGAAGATGACGCCGATCATGACCCACACCGGCAGCGCCGCGAGGCCGTCCGAATGCCGCTCCGGATCCTCGGTGCTGTTCTGGTACCACCGGGTGAGCAGGTGCGTACCGAGCAGGAAGCCCAGGACGACCATCACGCCGAAGGAGCGAATGGGCCAGCCGAGGCCGGGGATCTCGAACAGGATGGGATACATGCGTGGATTCGGGGCTGGTGGAGATCGCCGCGGCGGTCGGGGCTCTCGGCCCAGGATTGTAGGGACCGCGGGACGGCGCCTCACGGCCGACCGCGCGCAACCATCAGGAAACGCGCCTCGAATCCGCCCGTGAGTCGCTCGGCCAGCATCGAGCCCAACGATCCACGCGGGTCGCAGCCACGGAAACGCCGCGAGCGCTTGCGTGCCCAGGAGCGGGGGCTATTCTCGTTGCCCTCGTTCTGCGACTCCGCGCAGACCGACCCGGAACGTTCCATCGTTCGGGACACCCATGCGCCCTCCGTCGGGGCCACGTGGGTCCGTCCCGCCCAACCCGAGGGCCCCTCGAGGAGAAAACCCGTGCAATCGCTGCCCAAGTCCAAGGTGTTCGTCGAAGGCCGCTACAGGAAACTGTCCCGCGACCTGCCCCAGACCGTCTTCTTCTGCCCGTCCTGCAAGGGCCACGAGCGCCGCCGCAAGAAATGCACCCAGTGCGAGGGCTTCGGCAAGCTCACGCGCGACTCGGTGCAAGAACTCGTCGGCTGGGTGCTCGCCAAGGGCTTCGGTACGCGCAAGCACAAGTTCCACGGCTCCGGCCGCGAGGACGTCGACGTCCGCATGCTCGGCAAGGGCCGCCCGTTCATCGTCGAGATGATCGATCCCAAGATCACCAGCCCGGACCTGGCCGAGATGGAGAAGACGATCAACGATCGCAACGAGGGTCGCCTCGAGATCCACGGCCTGCACTGGACCGAGAAGTCGCGCGTGCGCGTCATCAAGGAAGAGAAGCATGCGAAGCGTTATGAGGCGCGCGTGACCGTCGATGGGGACGTCGACCCCGCGAAGGTGGCCGAGTTCCTGGGCCAGCGCCTCCAACTCGCACAGCAGACGCCGAACCGCGTCGCACACCGTCGCGCCGACAAGGTCCGCGAACGCTGGATCGAATTCGAGACGTTCGAGCAGGGGGACGAGCCGAACCAGTGGGTGACGCAGGTCGTCACCGAGCACGGTACCTACGTCAAGGAATCGATCAGCGGCGAGGACGGCCGTTCCGAGCCGTCGTTGGCCAGTCTGCTCGGCGTGCCGTGCCATTGCGCCGAACTCGATGTACTCGAGATCCTCAGCGCCGAAGGCGAGACCGTCGTGGCCGAACCGTCGACGCGCATTCTGTCCGAAGGGTTCGGCGCAGGTCTCGAATAGCGCATACGGTGCCAGGCACTGTTCAGTACGTCGCTGATACGTTCGTGCCGAACACCGTGCCGCCCCC
>JAJDEX010000522.1 GCA_029259575.1 Planctomycetota bacterium
CCGAGCAGGACGTCGTCGTGTCCGTCCCCGTTCATGTCCCCGACGCCACGTGCAGGTGAGGTCTCTTGAATGGCCGGTGACTGTTCGAACAGATGCAGCAGAGCACCGTCCACGCCCGAGAACACCTTCACGTACTCGACGGTCATGAAGTTCAAGCTCGAGACGGTGAAGTCATCGAATCCATCTGCGTTGACGTCCCCCACGATGCTGACGGCGGAGACCTGATCCACTTCACCCCAGCCGCCATAGCCGAACATCGGTGCGAGGAAGATCGTGTGGAGGGTCGAGCCATCCGCGCCGCTGTAGACGCGAGCCAAACCGCTCATTTCGTAGATGCCCCAGGTCGGGATCATGGATGACCCAACGACCACATCCGGAACGCCATCCCCATTCACATCGCCGCCAGACCCGAATCGATCTCCGAATCGTTCGCCACCAGGCCAAAAGAACCCGTCCACTTCGATCTCCCCCTCGAACGTTGCGACAGTTGTCGCAAGGATGGGGTCCACAGCTTCGATCACGGCAAGCGTCGCACCAGCAGGGGTCACAACCATGAGGACCTCGTTGCGCCCATCACCATTGAGGTCCCCCGCGGGGCCGGCACCGGAACCGCCTGGGGCAACGGTTGTCCAATTCCAAAACTGGCCGATACCCGGATAGGTGGCCACTACATCCAGCGTCGCGCCAGACAAGACCTCGACCGTAGGTAAGTTGGATGCCCCAACTCTTCGACACGCCAGGAAATCAGCAATGCCATCTCCGGTCACGTCCCCGACGCTGACCACGAGAGCACCGGTTCTCGAAAGCGCTGTAGGGCCGAATCGCTCAGCAATGGCTTCCTGAGCATGGGCGACCGAGTTGATTGCGATGACGCACGAGGCACATGCGAGCCACTGGCTTGTCTTTCGAATCATGGGAACTGAACCTCGAGAACATCGGAGAGATTGGAGATGGGTAAGCCTGATCCATTCAGGTCGCGATACCAGAACTGGAACAGCCAGGTGTCCCCGCTGGTGATCAGCCCAGGCGCGTAGGGCGCGGGAAGCTCGCTGGGGACTTCGAACCCGATCCCGGATGTGGAGCTGCCTCCCATGTTGGCCAGCCCGTCTCCATTCGGCGGGAGGAACTGGCACAGGGAGTTCAGCTGGGGCAGACCCAGGTGGCTCGCATTGGAGCCGTTGTACCGACCGATCGGCAGCCCGAGGCAGAGCAGACCCTGACCGACGGAAGCGGGCGGCGCCTCGCTCGCGGCCACCAAGAAGAATCCGAACGCGCCGGGCGGTCCTCCCGACGCATCGAGGAAGAGCCCCGAACCCACCGCAGTGCCAGTGAGTCTCTCGAGAGCCACGGAGTTGCCTGATTGATTGGGCTGGGCCGGTGTGCACTTGGCTGTCACGATCCAGCCCTGTGCACAGTTGGGAGAGAGCTTCTGGATCTGCAGTGTCCCGGAGCCGCCGGAGCCAGGAGACCAGCCACCCAATTGAATCAGGTAAGTGGTACCAACAAGGGGTGCGCTCAGCTCGATGCTCGAATCGGCATGGTTGATGAACGCGCTGCTGTCCGCATCGACGCAGGTCGCCGAGCAATCATCTCCTAGGTGCAGGTTCAGCTTCGAGGCCATGGTACCGAACCGGGCGATCGGGCTCACGTGGATGCGATAGTCCGACCAGCAGGGTACGGTCCAGGTGTAGAAGAGGTCCTGCATCACGGGGCCCAACGCCAACGGACCGTAGCAGAGTCCCGAACCTGCGCTCCCTCCGTCGAAACCGGACGTCGTAGCCGTCACGCTGTCGAATCCATAGTTGCCGACACCCGGCAGAACTTGGGGTGTTTGGCAAGTGTTGTGTGGAGGTACAACCGGCTCCTCGATGTAGAAGGTGCCGGGTCCCCCGGAAGAAAGCTGGATCAAGTACATGTCCCCGGCGACCAGATCCACGAGGTCGATCAAGCTCTGATGGTAATGACCGTTGATTGCATTGAGCCCGTTGTCGTCCAAGGCGACACACGTTGCACTGCAATCCGAACCGGCATAGACCGCGAGCCGGGTCCCCCAGTTCGCGGGGTCGTTGGTGTGAATCGTGAAGTCCCCGTTGTTCGGCACCGTCCAGAGGAAGAACACGTCCTGGTCCATGGCGAACAGATCGCAGGCCGAGCCCGCGCCGGCCGAGAACCCGCTGTCCGAACCACCCGTTCCGTCGTAGGGGTAGGCTCCCGTGCCGAACAGGGCCATCGGAGCGGAGCAGTCGTCGTTCGCAGGAGGTGACGGCGCAGGCGTGATCTCCAAGACCCCGACATCGGTCTCGTTCGACCAGTATATGCCACCGACCTGGATCAAGTAGGCCGCGCCCGCTGTGGCGTTCACACGCGCGACGTTGTCCGTCGCGTATTGATAGCACGTGTCTCCGCTCGAAGCGTCGACGCAGGTCGCGCTGCAATCCGTACCCAGATGGGCGACGACTTCATGCGTTCCCTCGACGTTGGAACACGGAGCGAAGTCGTAACTGCCGGTCGCCGGAGCGACCCAGGTGAAGAACACGTCCGAGTAAGGTGGACCACCCAACCCCGCCCAACACATCGCGCTCCCCCCGTCGAAGCCAGACGTACCGGCACCGAGATTGTCGAACGGGAACAGCCCGAGTCCAGAGATCGGGATCGGCGTCGCGCACGTGTCATGGACCGGGATCTGGATCAACTCGATGGCG
>JAJDEX010000523.1 GCA_029259575.1 Planctomycetota bacterium
CGATCAAACGGCAGGCACCTTCGGGGTCCAGCAGGTCGTGCTTCGCGCGCACCTGGATGGCGCGGGCGACGCGACCGAGCCAGAACTCGCGCGTCGGTTGTTCGGCGTCGCGCGTGACCATGCGCAGCGCGATGCGGGAACTGGCGCTGAAGAGCGCCCAGCCCAGGGGTTCACCGTTGGGATCTTCGACGGGCAGCAGTTCACCCGGCTGTCCCATGCCATCGGCCACGTCGTCCGAATAGACCCACGGGTGACCCTTCTGAAGCCAACGACGGCCTTTGCCGCTGAGGACCATCTTGCTCATAGCTGTTCTCCTGGCGGGTCCTTCCCGCCTTCCACTTGCGCATCCACCGACCCCTGCGATTCAGAGGCCCGTCCCCGCGATTTCGGGGCGAACAGGATAACGGCAGTCGCGGTCAGCGGGGGCGCACGAGTTCCTGGAACCTGGGATCTTCGCGCAAACTCAGCAGATCCGGGTCCTCGGAGGCCCACGCGCGCTGCTTGTTGCGGGACGGCCGACTGGTGTGCGATTCCCGCAGATCGAGGTCCAGGAACTTCAGCGCCTCGTTCGTGTCCCCCAACAGGGCGTGCGTGCAGGCCAGGTTGTAGTAGGTGCCGGGCCCCGGTTTGGTCCGCGCCAGGAGCGCCCGCGCCTCCTCGGTCCGCCCCATCCGCGCGCGATAGCAGGCGAGCAGCACGCCCATGAACTCGTCGCTGCGCAACGTGTACGCGCGCTCGTACCAGACGAGGGCCTCCGCGATGCGCCCGAGCTTCACGTTCGAGTTCACCGCCAACCCGACCAGAACGTCGGCCATCAGGGAATGCGTGGGCGCGAGATCCGTCGCGGAAGCACCCGTCTCGGCCATGCGCCGCTCCAGGTCCTCGAGGCGTCCGAGGGCGCGCAGTAGAACCTCCTGGGCTCGCAGCGGTTCGTCCTCGTCCGTGTACGACCCACCGATCGCCAGGTCCGCGCGCGCCAAGCGCTCCTGACCCAGGTAGTACCAGGCGCTCGAGATGCCTTCGCTCTCGAGGTCCGCGCGATAGCTCTCCGCGACGCGACGACTGTCCCGCGAGCGCGCTTCCGTCCGCAGACTCGTCGCGAGCCAGAGCGCCTGACTGCCGGGCAAGCGCAGCTCGCGCAGGGTCTCGACGGACACCTCGTCGCGCATGCCGGCCACCAACATCGCTTCGTGTTGCTCCAGGCGACGCAACATGTCGACATCGTCCTCGGGCACCAGGAACGGAGCGACCGTTTCGAGGATGCGCGTCAGCATCTCGTCCTTGGCGCGCTGCACGCCCTCGAGCCGCCACACGCGAATCTGCTGGAACAGACCGTGACGACGGTCGTCCTGGAGCGGGTCGACGACGTGCGGCGGTCCCGTCGCGACGACGCTGAACCCGGGCAGCTCGGCGGGCGACACCGTGGCCAGGATGCGACCCAGGGATTCCTCGAGAGCCAGCCGCTGGTCAGGATCGAAGTCGGCGCGGAGCACCGCGTTGAAGATCAGCCGATACGGCGACAGTTCGTGGTCGAACAGGCCGTCCCAGCCCGAGCGCGCCTCGCCGTACAGCTTCGCGAAATGCAACTGCGCTTCCAGCGTCAACGTGTGCGCTTGGCGCGCCAGCTCGAGCAGTTCGGGGTCGTCGATCGCATCCCCTTCCGTCAATCGCGCGGCGATCAAACCCACGAGCACCAACGCGGCCTGGTGCTCCGTGTCCATGTGCGCGCGATTCAATCCATCGACCTCTTCGAGATCGAGGCGTTGCGCGAGTTGCGCGTCGATGACGTCCCATGCGCGCGAGAACGCTGCGCGGGCAGCGCCGCCGTGGCCCAAGGTCAGCTCGCTCCAGCCCTCCAGGTAGTGCGAACGGAACAGCCACAATCGCGCGTCCCCCAGTTCGAGACCTGCGGCCGCGCCCCGTCGCGCATCGCCATGCCGCAACCGTTGCGCGGCGGCCTTGGCGGTCGCGGCATCGCCTGCGCTGCCCAAAGCGAGCAACGACCGGTGGTAACGCGTGACGCGAGCATCGAACCCTTGGGCTTCGAGGTCCTCGAGCAACTGCAGCGCGCGCGGGACCTGGCCCAAGGTGCGCAAGCGCGCGAGCATTCGCTGAAAGCCCTCGGCGGTCGCCCGGCGCACGTCCGGATCGGGGTGACGCAGGCCTAGCACGAGCGGCGCGCGCTGCGCAGCGGTCGAACCACCTTCGGTCGCGTTCGCCAGGTGGAACCCGTGCGCCGGCAGGACTGCGGCGAGGACGTCCGAGGGCGTTCGCGCAGTCACATCGGCTGCGAATCCGTCGGCCACGAGCGCAGCGACGACCGCAGCGGCTCGCGGGGTCTCGGGAAGCGCCTTGGCGGCCACGCCGCGCTCCCCGTGGACCATTTCGCGCGCCAACCGGCCCAAGGTTTCGCACGCCGCGGCGACGTCGAGGCTGCCGAGCGCTCCCAGCGCCACCTCGCGGATCCCCGGCTCGTTGTCGTGGCGTGCGATGTGCTCGAGCGCGGCGACGCGCAGGTCCAGGGCGGCCGCGCCCAGGTCGCCGCGCGTGCAGACCTGGGACAATTCCAGTCGCACGGATGCGGCGGGGTCGTCGAGCAGCGCGAGGACCTGGGGCACCTGCGCGGCGGTCGCTTGGGTCGCCAGGAGCTTCCCGCGCGCGACGCGTTCGATGCGCGAAGCATCGCGGAACCCGGTGAGGCAAGCCTCGAACACGCCGTCCCCACCCTGCGCCAGAACGTCCCATGCGGCGCGCGTGCGCCCGGGATCCTGCGAACCCAGGTCCTGCACGAGCGCGGGGGCGTCGTCCTGGTCAAGCATCACCGAGGACTTCACGAGTGGTGCGGCCGCCAGCCCGAGAACCAGCAGGAGCAGGGCACGCATCAGGAGGGCTCCTCGTCCACGGCATCGGCCTGGGCCGCAGCTTCGTCGAGGCGACGCTTGCGGTAGTCGAAGGCCTTGCGGGTCAGGCCCAGCCGACGGGCCGCCGCGCTGGCGTTGCCGCGGGACTCGTCGAGGGCGGCGCGGATCATGGCCGCGCTGAGGTCCTCGAGACCGACGCCCTGGGCCAGCGCGGTGCGCGCCAGGGCATCGGAGGCCCCGGCGACGGCCTCGTTCAGGAAGTCGAATTCGTCGGCCCGGAGGTCGCCGGCGTCGTCCGCGGGCCGCAAGGCGCACACGCGCTCCAGGGCGTTCTCGAGTTCGCGGACGTTCCCCGGCCAGGCATGGGCTTCCAGGCGCGCCAGGACATCGGGACCGAACGTGCATGGGGCCACGCCCGAGCGCTCGGCGACCCGTCGCATGAGGACCTGGGACAGGTTCCCCAGCTCATCGACCCGGGAGCGCAACGGCGGGACCCTGAGAACGACGACCGCCAGGCGCCAGTAGAGGTCCTCGCGGAAGGTCCCGGCCGCGACCTCGGCCGAGAGGTCCTTGGCCGAGGTGGCCACGACGCGCACGTCGACGGGGATGGGTTCGGCCGCGCCGAGGGGTTCGACCTCGCGCTCCTGGAGCACGCGCAGGAGCTTGACCTGCAGGTCCAGGGGCAGGGCCTCGATGCCCTCCAGCACGAGGGTCCCGCCCTCGGCCTGCCGGAATCGACCCGGTCGAGCTCGATCGGCGCCCGTGAAGGCCCCGGACTCGTGACCGAAGAGTTCGGCCTCCAGCAGCGTCGGCGCCAGGGCCCCCAGGGAAACCGGGACGAAGGGGCCGTCCGCCCTAGGCCCCCCCCGATGGAGCATCTCGGCGGCGAAGCTCTTGCCCGAGCCGGGCTCCCCCTCGAGCAGGACCGTCACGTCCGAAGAAGTGACCCGCGACAACTCGGCCAGGAACTCCGCATAGGGTGCCGAGAGTTGGCCTTCCCCACGAGAACTCGAACTCTCGCCCGGTTGAGGGGGCGGGAGCGGTTGACTCAATGGGGACGTGGGATCAAACTGTCGAGTCACCTTGCCTCTTCTCGTGTCCGAGCAGAGGGGTTCGGCCATTTGGTCCGAGCCCCGAACGTCCGGGCCAGCAACGGAAGTGGGGACCCCCCCGCTTCCTTGCATATTAGGCCAGCACAACTCGTTCATCGCCACTCTGCTTCTGACTCCGGTCGGTTCCGAGTGGCCCCCATATCACCGGCCCCCCGCCACCACCCTCCGCGCCCCCGCGACCTGCCCCGAGCATGGACCCCAAGCAACTCCTCGAGCTCATCGAGCTCATCCACGCCCAAAAGGACGTGCCGAAGGAAGCCATCTTCCTCGGATTGGAAGAAGCCCTGGCGGCCGGTGTGCGCAAGCGCCTGGGCGTCGGAGAGGAACTCGAGGTCACGATCGAGCGCGCCACCGGCGAAGTCACGATCGAGGATGACGAAGAGGTCTACGAGCTCGACATGCAGGACCTGGGTCGCATCGCCGCCCAGGCCGTCAAGCAGGGTTTCCAGCAGCGCATCCGCGAGGCCGAGCGCGACGTGCTCTACGAAGAGTACGAAGCCCGCGTCGGCACGCTCGTGAACGGTGTCGTGCAGCGCTACGAGGGCCAGGACCTCGTGGTGAACATGGGTCGCAGCGAAGCCCACCTCGGACGCGAGGATCGCGTGCGCGGCGAGACCTACGCCCCCGGCGACCGCATCCGTGCGATCGTCGTCGAGGTGCGCAAGGACGGCAGCCGCGTCCGCATCCAGCTCAGCCGCACGCACCCCGACCTGGTGCGCCGCCTGTTCGAGCTCGAGGTTCCCGAGATCGCCGACAGCATCATCGAGATCAAGCGCGTCGTCCGCGAGCCGGGCTACCGCACGAAGATGGCCGTCCAATCCAGCGACCCCAAGATCGACTGCATCGGCGCTTGCGTCGGCGTGCGTGGATCCCGAATCAAGGCCGTTATCGACGAGCTACGGGGTGAAAGGATCGACATCATCCGTTGGAGCGATTCGCTCGAAACGCTGATCATGAACGGTCTCAAGCCGGCCACGATCCACCTCGACAACATCTACCCGGACGAGGCCCAGCACTCGGCGGTCGTCCTGGTCGACGAAGAACAACAGTCGCTCGCCATCGGCAAGCGCGGCCAGAACGTCCGTCTCGCCAGCCGCCTTTGCGGTTGGGAGATCGACATCAAGACCCGCGAAGAATTCTTCGGTACGGAGGGCGCCGAAGGCGAGGCTCCGATCGAAGGCGCGCAAGACACGTCCGCGGACGAGTTCTTCGGCGAGTCCGGGTCGGCCCACGCCGACGCGGCACCGTCCGAAGATGGCGCGACCGACAAGACCAAGACATCCGATTCCGATTCCGAACCCGAAGGAGCGGCGGTCGCAACCGCCGCTGACGAGGGGAACTCTGCGTCCGACGAGGGCGCCGACGGGAAGCAAGAGGGCGAGGTCTGATCCGGCACCCTGCCTGACACTCCGCCCCTCTCCCAGATCATCCCCCCGCATACGCACGCGAAGCTTTTGAGCAAGAAACGCATCCACGACCTGGCCAAAGAATTCGGCCTGCCCGGTAAAGACCTGGCGGCCCGTCTTCGCGACTTCGGTTTCAGCAAGGCGAAGAGCCACATGTCGGCCCTCGACGAGTTCGAGGAGCTTCAGGCCCGAGGTCTGCTCGAAGCCAACGGGATCGAGCCCTCCGCCAAGACCGAGGCGCCCGCGCCCGACGCGGATACCAGCGGCGGCCTCAAGGTCGTTCGCAAGAAGAAGAAGAAGGTCGCGCCCGCTGAACCGGAGGAGGTCTACCACGAGGGTCCTTTCCCCAGTTCGGACGCCGCTCCGGCACCGGAAACCACCTCGGACGAGCCCATCTCGGCCGAGTCCGTTCCTGCCGAAGCCGCCACGGGCCAGGCCTCCCCTGCAGCACCCGCCACGGAAGCGGACGGTGCCCAGGAAGAGGATCTCGCGCCCGAAACGGTCGAACCCGCGCCCTCGGCGACCGATTCCGTCGCCCCGCCGGCCTCCGACGAGGCCGCTTCGGCGAAGACTCCCGCGGAGACCGGTTCCGGCCCGGACAGCCCTGTGGCCGTCCCCACCACGGAAACACCCGGCTCGTCCTCCACCTCCGATCCGGCACCCGCAGCGACCCCCGCTGCAGCCGAATCGACCGAGGCACCGGCGGCTGCTCAAGATGCTGGCCAAGCCCCTGGCGCTGCGGAGCCCCAGGACGGGGCCACCGCGGAGCCCGCGGGTCCGACCGCCGCTGCCGTCGCTGCTGCCGAATCCGCCAGCACGGCCGGTGGCCCCGAGATCGTGCCCCACACGAAGACCGCCAAAGCCGGTCCGAAGCCCAAGGGCAAGATCCTCGGCCGCATCGATCCGTCGACGCTCCAGGCCCAGCGCCCCGAGAAGCGTCGCGAATCGCGCCGACTGCTGTCCCGCGACGACGTCGCTCCGGACGTGCGCCCGACCTTCGGCAAGGGTGGCAAGGAAGGCCAGCGCGGTGCGCGTGGCAACCTGACCGCCGCCCAATTGCGTGAGCGCGAGCAGGGACGCTTCCTGCGCCGCAACCGCCAAGGTGGTGTCCAGGGTCAACGTCGCTCCGGCGGCCGCCCCGGTCCCCGCACCCAGATCACGGACTCCCCGCTCTCGGGTCAGACGGTCGCCATCGTGGCCCCCGTCACCGTCGCGAAGCTGTCCGAGACGCTCAAGCTGAAGTCCGCCGTCATCCAGAAGATGGCGATGCAGAAGCAGTACGGCATGTTCACCCTGAACTCGATCCTGGACGAGGACACCGCGGTGCTCCTCGCCTCCGAGTACGAGGTCGAACTGGACGTGCGCGCCGAGGCCACGGCCGAGAGCCACATCGAAGAGGTGCGCAAGCAGCGCAGTCAGATCGAAGAGGAGCACCTCGAGGTGCGCGCTCCGATCGTCGCCTTCCTGGGTCACGTCGACCACGGCAAGACGACCCTCATCGACAAGCTGCGTGCGACCAAGATCGCCGACGGCGAGTCCGGCGGCATCACCCAGCACATCGGTGCGTACAAGGTCTCCAGCAAGGCCGGCAACACGATCACGATCCTCGACACGCCGGGCCACCAGGCGTTCACCGCCATGCGTGCGCGCGGTGCTCAAGCGGTCGACGTGGTCGTCCTGGTCGTCGCCGGTGACGACGGGGTCAAGCCCAGCACCGAAGAGGCCATCGCCCACGCCAAGGCGGCCGAGACGCCGATCATCGTGGCGGTCAACAAGAAGGACAAGCCCAGCTTCAACTTCAACCAGGCCGTGCAGCAGCTGATGGGCCACGAGCTCATCCCCGAGCAGTACGGCGGTACGACCGCCATGTTCGAGACCAGCGGCATCACGGGCGAGGGCCTCGACGAGCTGATCGACCACATCTTCCTGATGGGCGAGGCCGAGCTCGAACTGAACGCGCACCCCGAGGGTCCCGCGTCCGGCGTCGTGCTCGAGGCCGAGATCCAGCAGGGACGCGGCATCGTCGCGCACATCCTGGTCAAGGACGGCACGCTCAAGCGCGGCGAGGTCATCCTCGCCGGCGAGGGCTACGGCAAGGTCAAGCAGATGATGGACGACCAGGGCAAGATCGTTCAGGAAGCTGGACCGTCCTCCCCCGTCTCCGTCACCGGTCTCGACGCCCTGCCGGGTGTCGGCGATCCCTTCTACGTCATCGACGCCCTGTCGAAGGCCAAGGAAGTGGCGGTCGAGCGTGAGCGCAACAACCGCGCGATGGCGATGGCGGCCAGCCGGACCCAGAACCCGGACCTGGCGGCGATCCTCGGCTCGGCGCCCTTGCAGGCCCGCGAGACGATCAACCTGATCGTGCGCTGCGACGTGCAGGGCTCGGTCGAGGTCATCAAGCACGAGGTCGCCAAGCTCGAGCACGACGAGGTCGAGGTCAAGATCGTCTTCGCCGGCGTCGGTGCCATCACCGAGAGCGACATCGATCTGGCTTCGACGTCGGACGCGACCCTGGTCGCGTTCCACATGGGCATCCCCGGCAAGATCCGCCAGGAAGCCGAACGTCGCAAGTTGACGGTGCGCCGCTACGACGTGATCTACGAGCTGCTCGACGACCTGCGCGACCTCATGGAAGGTTCGCTGTCGCCGGAGCTGGTCGAGGAGATCCAGGGCCACACCGAGATCAAGGCGCTGTTCAAGTCCTCCAAGATCGGCCTCATCGCCGGTTGCGAGGTCCGCGACGGCAAGCTGTCCCGGAATCACAAGATTCGCCTCTTGCGCGACGACGCGGTCATCTACACGGGCGAATTGCAGTCCCTGCGACGCGAGAAGGACGACGTGCGCGACGTCCGCGAGGGTTTCGAGTGCGGCATCGTGCTCCGGGACTACCGCGACCTGCAGGTCGGCGACATCCTCGAGAGTTATTCGGTCAAGGAGATCAAGCGAACCCTCGCTTGAGGTCCTACGCCTGATCCCTCCCCCATCCGACATGGCGGCCGAACCTCCCTGGACCCGATTCATGGTCCTTGAACGTTCGGCCGCGATTCCCGGAGTAGCCTGATCCCATGGCCAGTCCCAAGTCGATCGCCCGCCTCGAGGCCGCGATACGTCGCCGTGCGGCGCACTGCTTGCAGTTCGAGGTCTCCGACCCGCGCGCCGAGTTCATCACGATCACCCAGGTCCAGCTCACCACGGACCTGTCGCTCGCGAAGATCCATTGGTCGGTGCTCGATGAGACGACCCGCAAGAAGTGCGAGCACATGCTCGAGAGCGCGACCGGATTCATCCAACGCCAGGTCTCCGGCGTGCTGCGCGTGCGCCGGACGCCGAAGTTGAAGTGGTTCTACGACGACTCCATCGCCGAAGCCGCGCGCGTGGATCGTCTGATCATGGACGCGCGCAGGAAGGACGACGAGCTGGCCGCGACCGCCCCCAGGGAACTGGCGGACGTCAGCACGCGCCAGGGCGATCCGGACTGGATCGATGAAGGCCCGGTCGCGCACGCGGACGACCTCCCGTCGACCGAATCGGTCACGGACGATCCGGGACAGAGTCCCCTCGATCCACAGGATCGGGCCTAGCCCACTTCCGATCGTGAACGGTCCGGCACTTCGCTTCCTGCGCCCCATCGCACAGGGGGCCACGGGTTCGGTGCATCTGGCCGAGCTGCTCGAAGCCAGTCATGGCTTCCCGGTCGGCGCCCAAGTCGCCGTCAAGCGCCCCCTTCCGGGCGTCCCGCCCAGCGTGATCGAGTGGGAGGCCAACGTCCTGGGCGAGGTCTGGGACGCCGGCCTGGTCACCAGCTTGGGTCTCGGCCAGGACGTGGACGGCCCCTACCTGATCACCGAATGGCTCGGCGGCGACACGCTGTCCGATCGCCTGGAATCGGACGGCCCCGCCAGCGCTCCGGAGCTGCGCGCCCTGGTCAGGTCGATGGCCGGCGCGCTGGCCACGTTGCACGAACAGGGTTGGCTGCACGGCGACGTCGCCCCCGACAACGTCCGCACCGACGCCGACGGACATCCGCGCCTCTTGGACCTGGGCCTCGCGTCCGCCATCGGTTCGGGAGGACGCGGGCGTGGGACGCCGGCCTACCTGTCCCCCGAGGAACTCGACGGACGGCCCAAGGACACGGCGGCCGAGATGTTCGCGATGGGACTCGTCCTGCGCACGATGGCCACCGGAGCGCACCCGTTGGCGGCCGACGTCCGCGCCTGGGTGCCCGCCGCCATGCCGCGCGCGGAGTCCTACGAACGCATGCAACCCGCCTGGGTCGTCGAGCCGAACCTGCCCGCGGACATCGACGACCTGCTCGAGCGTTTGCTGCACCCGGACCCCGACCGTCGTCCGAGCGCCGCCGAAGTGCGTGACGAATGGAGCGGTGACCTCCAGACCGTGCGCGCTCGCAACGTGCGCGCCGTTTCGCGCCAGGACCTGCCGTGGGCGGGACGCCGGGACGAGGTCCAGCGCATCTGCGACGCCTGGGATCGGTCCCGCGCGACCTCACGCCCGCACGTCGTTTGGCTGTCGGGTCCCACCGGCACGGGCCGCGGGCGCTTCGTGCGCGAGGCCGTCGCGGTCCTGCGCGCCGGCGGAACACCGCCCGTCCACCTCGTCGCCCGTTGCGGCGGCGCCCTCGAATCACGCCCTGCCCAACCCGTGCGCGCCTTGTTGCGCCGTTGGCTGAACCTGCCTCGCCATGCGGCGCCCGGAGCGCGCGAGGAACGACTGCTGCGGGAACTCGTGCCGCCGGGAACCGCCGAAGCCTTGCTGGCCAGCCTCGACCCGGACGTCGACCTTCCGCTGGCCGCCGAACCGGCGCTGCTGGCGGAGTGGTGGTGCGCCTTGGCCGCGCGGACGCCTCTGGTCGTGCTGCTGTCCGACCTGGATCGCGCGGGTCGCGGCACGCTCGAGGTCATCGGTCGCGTCGCGGTCGGGCTCGCGGGCACGGGCGCGTTGACGGTGCTCGACCGGTCCGATCCCTGCGAGGGCGAGGACCCGTACGAGCGCTTGGCCGGCCGTTTCGACGAGGTCGCCGACAGCCAGGTCATGACCCTGGCTCCGCTCAGCCCCGAAGAGACCATCGACCTCGCCGAGGCATTGTTCTGGCCCGAGAACCCCGTCGTCCGCATCGGCCAGGCTCTGCACGAACGCACCGACGGGCGCGCCAACCTGATCGCAACCGTGCTGCGCGCCGCGCGCACGGATCACGAGGTGGTCGGGCGCTCGACCCTCGACGCCAAACTCGCCGAGCGGCTGACCCTCACCATCGAACCCGAGCGACTTCCCTGGCCCTTGAGCGAGGCGGGCGAGCTTCTGGGCGCGCTGGACGAAGCCGACAAGCTGTGGCTCGTGCGCTGCGCGGTCGCGGGCAAGCGGTTGCATCCGGCGTTCCTAGAGCGCTCCTGGCCCACGCCCGAGGATGCGCCCAACGATGGGGACACGATCGCCAGCGTGCTCGACCGCCTGGAATCCGCGGGCTGGCTCGAACGTCGCCAGGGTGGATTGCGCTTCGCCAGCCCGACGCTGCGCGAAGCTGCGTTGCGCGAGGTCGATGCGCCCACGCGACGCGAACTGCACATGGCCGCCGCGCACGCGCTGGACACGGCGGACAAGAACGACACGACGACCGGCCGCTCGTTCGAACGCGCCTATCACTTGCATGCCGCCGAAGCGTGGGACGCGTTGTTGGCGGTGACGATGACGTTGATGGAGCGCGCCACGCTCGAAGGACACCCCGAGCGCGCGGTGTCGATGGCGTCCTGGGGCCTGGAAGCGCTGGACCGCGGCGCGCATCACCCCGAACCGCGCCTCGCCAGGTTCGACCTGCTCACGACGGCTGCGGACGCGGCGGGACGAGCGGGCAACCGCGCCCAGGAGAGCCGCGCGTTGGATCGGCTGGTGGACCTGCCGCTCGATCCCGAGCTGGAGCCGGCCCGCATGGGTCACGTCTACTTGTTGCACGGCCACCACGCCGCCGACACAGGTCGTTTCGGCCTGGCGCGCGGGATGTTGCGCAACAGCGCCATCTGGTTGGAGCGGGGCAAGGACCTGGAAGGGGCCAGCGAGGCGCGACGCCGGTTGGCCGAGGTCCACATCGCATCGGGGGACCTGCGCGGCGGAGCCCGTGAAGCTCGCGCGGCGCGCGATCTCGCCCGCTCCCCCGCCACCGCATCCTTCGCGCGCGTCATCACGGCCGAGGTCGGCCTGCTCGAGGACCGTTTCGAACCGGCGCTGCGCCAGGTCGAGCGCGTCTTGCGTCGCTTGCGCGACGAGAACTCGACACGTTTGATCTCGGAAGTGCGCGCGCGGGCTTCGATGATTCGCTCGCGGATCTTGCGCCAGATGGGACGCTTCTTGCGCGCCCACGCGGCGGTCGAACAGGCGGCCAGGGAAGCGCGGATCTCGGGCGAACGCTCGCTGGAAGCCGAGGCCGCCGCCCGCCGTGGACGCCTGCTGGTCGACCTCAACCGCGAACGCGATGCGCTGCGCGTTCTGCGCGACGTATTGTGGACCGCTCGTGAGATCCAGGACGCGCGCGTGGAAGTGCTGGGTGAGTTGTTCCTGGGCACGTTGTTGGCAGAACAGAACCAGGCGGAAGGCGAGCAGCACCTCGCGCGCGCCGCCACGCTCGCGGCCTCGTTCGGCATGCAACGCGAGGAGGGT
>JAJDEX010000524.1 GCA_029259575.1 Planctomycetota bacterium
GCACGAAATCGGTACGGAAACCCTGGTTCCGCACCGTCCGAGGTTGGTTCAGCAGTCCCAGAGACTGCGTCGCCTCGCCGCCGCCGGCATCCTGATCATCGGCGGCGCTTTCGCCTGGCGCGTGCTGACGGCCGGCCCCGCCGGAACCTACGACCAGGAGCTCCTGGCGCACCTCGACACGCTCGAGAACTGGGACCGGATCGACATGCTGAGCCCGCTCGAACGCGAGGCCCTGGCGCTCGACGCCGCTGAAGAACTGATCATCGAACTCGGAGAGTCGGATCGATGAAGCTGCGTCTGCCCATCGGAACCCTCCTCGTCGGGGGCTTTCTGGTCGCCCTGGTGGCCTTGCCCGCCGTCGCGCGGGACCGCAACCGTTTGCGCGAGAACCGTGAGGCGCGCTGGATGGCGATGCCCGAGGACCAGCGTGGTCATCTGCGCAACCGCTACGACCAGTTCCTGGGTCTCGACGCCGCCGAGCGGGCTTCGCTCGAGCAGCAGTCCGACCGGTTGACCGAACTGGAATTCAGCGTTCGCAGTCGCCTCGAAACGCCCGAGCTCGAACAGCTGGAATCGCTCCCGAACGAACAACGTCGTGTGTTCGTGAACGAATTGGTGGTCGAAGAGGCACGTACGACCGCGCAGCGGATCCTGCGCAAACTGCCCCAGGACATCCGCGAGCGCCTGGCCCAAGCCCGGCCTGCGGATCGCGCCCGGGCGTTGCAGAACTACAAGGCCGCCGAGTCCAA
Source organism: Planctomycetota bacterium (assembly GCA_029259575.1). Classification (GTDB taxonomy): domain Bacteria; phylum Planctomycetota; class UBA1135; order UBA1135; genus JAJDEX01. The sequence continues at coordinate 750 of JAJDEX010000524.1, forward strand.
GCGCATCGAACGCGCCTATCGCCAACTCGGCGCCAGCGTAGGCCTCAGCGAGGACGACCATCAGAAACTCATGAAGCAGCGCCCGGACAAGCGGCGCCAGTCCTTCGTGTACTACGCCGAGCTCCGCGTGCGCGCCGCGGTCGAGGCCCATGGACTTCCGGAAGGTATGGCCGTCGAGATCTGGCCGCGCGTCGAACCGCTGGAAGGGTTGGAGTTCCTCGAAGCCATCCTGTGGCTGCGCGAGGAGTACCCCGAACTCGGTGGCCTCGAGAGCGACACGTCCGAAGACTTGGGACCGCTCGTGAACGAGCGCGATGCGCTGGTTCGATTGCGGGGAACGATGCGGATCTCCGAGAGGGACCGGATGCGGTTCCTCGACGCGAGTCCGGCCGATCGGGAGCGTGAGCTCCACGATCTCAAGCGCATTCGGGCCATGCGCGTGCTGCGCGAGGAACGGCTCGTGTCCCTCACGATGCTGCAGGACCTCGACCAGGCGACGGACCGCGAGTTCATGCTGCAGTTGCGCCGCATCCTCTCCGGGCAACCGGTTCCTGAATCGATGGGGCGCCAGCAGCCTGCGCGCCACGCCGGTCCTCCCGGTCGCTCGCCGGATCCCGGCAGTACAGCTCCGGCCCCAGAGGAATCCGGGCCGAACGCGACGGATCAGGACGGTTGAGCCGGATGGGCGAGGGACCAGGGACCCAGGACTCGCGCGGACCGGGATAGACTCCCGGGCGTTGGTCCTTCCATGACGCCCCAAACCCCTGCCGAAACCGTGCCCGTCCTCGAGATCGAGGCCGTCCTGGCGCGCCCGGACGCCCGCGTGATCGACCTGCGCAGTCCGGCCGAGTTCGCAGCGGACCACGTCCCCGGCGCCCGCAACGCACACCTGTTCGACGACGCCGGTCGCGCTTTGGTGGGTTGGCTCTACAAGCAAGCCTCCCCCGGAGCCGCGTTCGATGAGGGACGCAAGCTCGTCACGGACCGTGTCGATGCGCTGGTCGCCGAGATCGGTCGAACGGCGGGATGGGCGCCGCCCGAAGCCAACTTGGCTGCACTCGTCAACGAGATGACCTCGGGCGGTATCGAGGTGATGGAATCGAGCAGCGCGCCCATGCCGGCCGAGGACGTCGGCGCGGACCCGGTCGTCCTGCATTGTTGGCGCGGTGGCCTGCGCTCGCGCAGCGTCGTCGCGCTCGTGCGTCGCCTCGGTCTCAACGCGGTCGGACTGCGTGGTGGGTACAAGGCGTACCGGACGCTCGTGATGGAGCAGCTCGAGACCTGGCAGGCGCCGCCAGCGTTCGTCCTGCGTGGTCTGACCGGAGTCGGGAAAACGCTCGTCCTGCGCGAGATCGAGCGGATTCGGCCCGCTCTCACCTTGGATCTGGAAGGCTGCGCCGGGCATCGGTCGAGCCTGCTCGGCATGGTGGGCCTCGAACCGGTCAGCCAGAAGGCCTTCGATTCCCGCATGGCCGAGCGCCTGCGCGCGGGCTTCCCGGGGCGCGTCGTTCTGGAGGGTGAGAGCCGCAAGGTCGGCGATTCGGTGATCTGTGGCCCTGTTTGGCGCGCGATGCGCGGCGCGACCAACGTGCTGTTGAGCGCACCGACCGAGGTGCGCGTGCGCGTGCTCATGGACGACTACCTGGAGGACCCGAGTGCGCGGGAGTTGCTGCGAACGCAACTGCGCACGGTCGCCGAACGCATGCCCGGACGTCCGGAACTGGTGCAGATGCTGGATGGTGGGCAGGAGGCCGAGCTGGTCGAGTTGCTCCTGAAGGACTACTACGACCCCCTCTACCGCCACTCGGAGAAGGGCAAGACCTACGCGCTCGAGGTCGACGCCAGCGACGTGCCGCAGGCCGCGGAACGCATCGTGAGCTGGATCGAGTCGCAGGGCTGAGACCCGTGGGTCACGGATGCCTGGAGCGCCCGTAGGCGCGGGTCCAACCAAGGAACCTTGCCATGACCAAGACTCGCACCTTCCTCGCCTGGGCCCTCCAGGTCCTCGCCGCCTTCATCCTGGGGCAGACGCTCGTGTTCAAATTCAGCGGCGCTGCCGAACCGGTCGCGTTGTTCGAAGCGCTCGGCGCGGAGCCGTACGGGCGGTGGGGAACCGGCCTGGCCGAGCTGGTGGCGGTGATCCTGCTCCTGCGCCCGCGTTGGGCCGCCATGGGTGGACTGCTGACCGCTGGGTTGATGGTCGGCGCGGTGGGGGCCCACCTGACCAAGCTGGGGATCGTGTGGAACGACGACGGCGGGCTGCTGTTCGGCATGGCCGTCGTCGCTCTGTTCAGCGGCCTGGGCGTTGCGTTTCTGCGCCGGGGCAGCCTTCCGGGACCCCTTGGGCGGCTGGCGGGTAAGGGCGAGGCGAGCGCCTGACCCGCGCAGCGCATCGCGGGTAATCTGTCGGGCTCGACCACCCGCGATCTGCCCGCCATGACCATCACCGACGCTCCCACCGCTCCCGTCCGCAAGTTCCGCAAGGACTACCGAAGCCCCGATTTCACGATCGACACCGTCGACCTCGTCTTCGAACTGGGCGAGACGTACACGACCGTGCGCGCCAAGTTGACGATGCGGAGGCTGGGCGTCGCAGGTGCGGAACTCGTGTTGGACGGGGAAGAGCTGGAGACGGTTTCGATCCAGGTCGACGGGGAAGATCTGGCCGCGGAGCGGTACACCCAGACGGACGAGACCCTGACGATCCAGGGCTTGCCCGAAGCGTTCGTGATGGACACCGTCGTGCGCATCGAGCCGGCCAAGAACACGTCGCTCTCCGGGCTCTATCACTCGAGCGGCAACTTCTGCACGCAGTGCGAGGCCGAGGGCTTCCGCCGCATCACCTGGTTCCTGGACCGCCCCGACGTGATGGCCGTCTACTCGACGACGATCCTGGGCGACCCCGAGCGCTTGCCGGTGATGTTGTCGAACGGCAACCGGGTCGGCGACGAGATGCTCGAGGACGGGCGCCGTTCGGTGCGTTGGGAGGACCCCTTCCCGAAGCCGTCGTACCTGTTCGCGCTGGTCGCGGGCGACCTGCGCAGTCACGCGGGCACGTTCACCACGATGTCGGGGCGTGAGGTCGCGCTGGAGATCTGGGTCGAGCCGCGCAACATCGAGGCCTGCGAGTTCGCGCTCCAATCGCTGAAGAACGCGATGAAGTGGGACGAGGAGACGTTCGGGCTCGAGTACGACCTGGACCTCTACATGATCGTCGCCGTCGATGACTTCAACATGGGCGCGATGGAGAACAAGGGACTCAACGTCTTCAACTCGAAGTACGTGCTGGCGCGGCCCGAAACGGCCACCGACGAGGAGTACGAGGGCGTTGAAGGCGTTATCGGCCACGAGTACTTTCACAACTGGACCGGCAATCGCGTGACGTGTCGCGATTGGTTCCAGCTGACGCTCAAGGAAGGCCTGACCGTGTATCGCGATCAGGAGTTCAGCGCGAAGATGACCTCGAAGCCGGTCAAGCGCATCGACGACGTGCGCGCGTTGCGTGCGCGCCAGTTCGCCGAGGACGCGGGTCCGATGTCGCACCCGATCCGCCCCGAGTCGTACGTCGCGATGGACAACTTCTACACCGCGACGGTGTACGAGAAGGGCGGCCAGGTCATCCGGATGTACGAGACGCTCTTGGGCGTCGATGGATTCCGCAAGGGGATGGACCTCTACTTCGAACGTCACGACGGGCAGGCGGTCACCTGTGACGATTTCCGTGCGGCGATGGCCGACGCGAACGGGCGCGACCTGGCGCAGTTCGAGCGTTGGTACCTGCAGAAAGGCACGCCGAACCTTGCGATGAACGGGTCCTGGAGCGACGGGACGTACACCGTCGAGTTGACCCAATCGGCCCCCGGCAATCACGAGGGCGACTTCGTTCCGATGCTGATCCCGGTGCGCGTCGGGTTGATGGGGCCCGACGGCGCCGATCTGCCGATGGCGTTGACGGCCGGCGAAGCGAATGCGCCCACCGAACGCGTGCTCGAGCTGTCCGAGCGCAGTCAGTCCTGGACGTTCCACGATCTGGCGGCCGAGCCGCAGGCCAGCGTGCTGCGCGACTTCTCCGCGCCCGTCATCCTGCACCAAGAGCGCGATCGGCAGGAACTGGCGTTCGCCTTGGCCAACGACCAGGATGCGTTCAATCGCTGGGAGGCTGGCCAGGATCTGTTCGGTGGAGCCATCCTCGAGCTCGCCGCGGACGTCGCCTCCGGGAAAGAGCTCGTCCTCGACCCCGCGGTCGTCGAAGCGTTCCGCGCGGTGCTGAACGACGACGCGCTCGACGGCTCCATCCGCTCGATGATGTTGATCCTGCCGGGCGAGATGTCCCTGGCCCAGAAGATGGACGTGATCGACCCCGATGCGTTGTTCACCGCGCGCCGCTTCGTGCGCAACACGATCGCCGCCGCACTCGCGGGCGACCTGTGCACGGTCCACGCGGCGCACCTGCCCAAAGGTCCTTACCAGAGCACCAAGCCCGAGATCGATCGTCGGCGCATGGCGAACCTGTGCCTCGCCTATCTCTGCGCGGCCGACGGGGACGCGGGCGCGAAGCTGGCGAAGGACCAGTTCGATGCGGCGGACAACATGACCGACAGCGAAGCCGCGCTGGGCTGCCTCGTCGAGTCGGACTCGCCGTTGGGCGTCGAGGCGCTCGCCGCCTTCCGCTCGCGCTGGAAGGACGACCCGCTCGTCATGGACAAGTGGTTCCGCATGCAGGCGTCCAGCCGCCAGGACGGCGCGGTCCAGCGCGTCCGCGACCTGTTGGCCGACAGCGCCTTCAACCTGTCGAACCCCAACCGCGTGCGCAGCGTCCTGCACGTCTTCGCCGCCGCGAACCACACCGGGTTCCACGACAAGAGCGGTGAGGGCTACGCATTGATCGCCGACAACCTGATCGAACTGGACAAACTCAACCCCCAGGTCGCGGCGCGTCTGGCCGGTTCGTTCAACAGCTGGAAGCGCTACGACGAAGGGCGCCAAGGGTTGATGCGCGCTCAGCTCGAGCGCATCTCCAGGGTCGAGGGCCTCTCGCGCAACACCGGCGAGATCGTCGGCCGCGCCTTGGCGAACTGAAGCGAGGGCCCGTTCGAGCCAGGGCTGGGGCGCCACCCCCGACCAGGGCTCGATCGGGGCGTGAACGTTCGACCGCCCCGGCTTCACGAAGGTCGCCACACCGCTTGTGAGACCGCTCCGGGGCGTCTATCTTGGTCCGTATCGAAAGCCCGCTGACGTGCTCCAACGACGGCGCTTTCCACCCCTCGAATCAGCTCCTTCGATCAGCTCTCCTCGCCTCTTCCACCCATGTGCGGCTTCATTGGAATCTTCGGACCGGACGGCGTGGACGTCGCCGGTGAGATCTACGAAGGACTGATCGCGGTCCAGCACCGTGGCCAGGACGCGGCGGGGATCACGACCTTCACCGACCGCTTCAACGTGAAGAAGGGGTTCGGCCTCGTGGTCGAGGTCTTCAACGAGCAGAACATGTCGCGCCTGCGCGGCAACCTGGGCGTGGGCCACGTGCGCTACCCCACCGTCGGCTCGAACACGAACGAGGACGCGCAGCCGTTCCACCACACGTTCCCCCTGGGCACCGCGATGGTGCACAACGGCAACGTGACCAACATGGCGGACCTGCATGACAAGCACTTCAGTGGCACGGGCACACGCCTGAACAGCACGTGCGACCTCGAGGTGATCCTGTACGTGTTCCAGGCCGAGCTGGCCGAGCGCTTCCAGGCCAAGGGGGAGGTCGACGTGGACGACGTGTTCGCCGCCGTCAAGCGCGTCTACGACGTCGTCAAAGGCGCCTATTCGGTGTGCGCGACGATCGCCGACGTCGGCATGGTCGCCTTCCGCGACCCCTACGGCATCAAGCCGATCTGCTTCGGTCAGAAGACCGACGAGCGCGGCGACTGGTTCGCCTGCGCCTCCGAGAGCGTCGTGCTGGACGTCAACGGCTACGAGCGCACGCTCGACGTCGGTCCCGGTGAAGCGATCTTCGTCGGCATGGATCGCCAGATCGTCAAACGCCCGATCGACGCCAAGAAGCACACGCCGTGCATCTTCGAATGGGTCTACTTCTCGCGGCCCGATTCGCTGCTGGACGACGTGTCCGTCTACAAGACCCGCCGCCGGTTCGGGAAGGCGTTGGCCAGGCAGTGGAAGGACGCGGGCGCTCCCAAGCCGGACGTCGTGATCCCGATCCCGGACTCGTCGCGGGATGCGGCGCTCGCGATGGCGCTCGAATTGGGCGTCGAATACCGCGAAGGGTTGGTGAAGAACCGCTACATCGGGCGGACGTTCATCATGCCGAACCAGGAGAGTCGCGCATCGTCGATCAAGCGCAAGCTGAACACGATCCCGCTCGAGTTCAAGGACAAGAACGTGCTGCTCGTCGACGACTCGATCGTGCGCGGCAACACGTCGCGCAAGATCGTGGAGGTCGCGCGTCGAGCTGGCGCCCGCAAGGTGTACTTCGCCTCCGTGTCGCCGCCG
>JAJDEX010000525.1 GCA_029259575.1 Planctomycetota bacterium
CCGAGCACCCCCAGCCCGCCTCGTCCGGCGCCCGGCGGCCTCCCCCGGAATCCTCCCTTTCAGCTCCCGCGTCGATCCAACGCCCAACGCGACCGAATCGCCCCGAGGGTCACCAGGAGCAACAGCACGACCACCACGGGCCACAGGGGCAGGCCCAGGCGTCGCCGCCAATCGACCCAAGCCAGATGTCGGAAGCCTCGCCCACGTGGGCCCCCCGGCGTGACCTGGGCGTCCGAATCCAAGCCGAAGATCTGCTTCACGGGGAAGGCCTCGTCCCCGATCGCGAGTCGGTGCCGCAGGATCCTCCAGTGTGCGCCGGGCGCCGCGTAGTGCAGGTCCCAGAGGGTGCGTTCGAAGCGGACCTCGTTCGCATCGGCCCACCCGAGATCGGCGTCGACCTCGAACTCCATGGCGGCCGCCTGCATCGCGAGGTCGTTGTGCGTGGAGGTGTCCACCAGCGCCGCCGGCACCTGCATCCACAATCCGAATCCAACCAGCACCGCCAGCACCGTTCGTCCGCCGCGAATCTCAAGGACCCACGCGAACGCCTGCCCGACTCCCAGGTAGAGGAACGGCAGGGCCGGCAACAGGTACCGCGGACCGTACGTGTGCCCCCCGTGCCAGCCCTCGAGCGGAGCGGCCACGGCGAGGCTGAGGGCGAAGACGAAGAGCGGCACCCATACGGAGAGTCGTTCGCCGCGGCGCAACATGCGCTGCATCCCCAACGGCGCGAGGACCAGGAACGGCGCCATCCAGATCAGTCCGCGACCGGGCGACACGAGCAATCCCATCAACCCCGGGCGCGGGTCGCCGCGGAAGAGCCCGCCTTCCACCGCGAGCGCATACCCGCTGTCGTCCCAACGGCCGAATCGAATGATGTTCGTGACGAGGAAGAGCCCGGCGGCGAACAGGAGCGGCAGGCCGACCCAGACGAGTGCGCGTCGGGCGCCGGCCGAGCGTCCGATTCGTCGTGTACGCCCCAAACACAACTCGACCTCGGCGGCGGCGAGCAAGGCCACGGCTGCGGGAGCCAGCGCAACGCGGGTCAGGACGGCCGCTGCGAGCAACGCGCCCAACCCCATCAACGCCTTGCGACTGGGCCCGCGACCCAACGCTTCGCGTGCGCGCAGACGAACCAGAGCATGGAAGGCCGCGAACAGGAAGAACGTGGCCTGCACGTCGGACAAGCTGGATCGCGCTTGCGGCCAGGCGAAGCTGCACAGTCCGTACGCCATGGCGACCCACCACGACGAGCGACGTCCGACGCCCAGTCGCAAGCAGGTCGCAGCCAGGAGGGCCGCGGTCCAGGCGCCGAGGATGGGGTTGCGCATCCCGACCATGAGGTGCGCCCAGTACTCGGAGCGCCGGATGCCGGACGACGTGTCCTGCGCGTGCACGACCTCGACCGCGGGCAGCACCTTCGCGAGGCCAGCACCCACGGCGTACAACGGCACGGCCGCCAACGCCTGGCCGATCCCGAACCAGGCGTACAGGCGTTCCCCGTCGTCGAAGACCCGCACCGGCCCCTGGGACGGCCGGCCTTCCTCGCGCGCTTTGGGTCGGAGGAACTCCTCGACCTCGGGGGTCCCGCCCAAGGCGAACGTGCCCCGCCGCGCGAGCGCACTGGTCGTCTGGAACGAGGCTTCCCCGTCCGACAGGATCGCCGGCCCGTTGAACGTGGCCAGGTAGACCGCGAGCAGCAGCAGGAAGACCGAGCGCGGGAGGGCGCGCATTCCTGGATCGTTGCGAAGGGCTACGGGACTCAAGACGTGGCGGGCAAGTGAGAGAGGACCTGGCGTAGGTGCGAAGGGATCGGCGGGAGTTCCAGGAAGAACGCGTGCGCGTCAGGGCGCTGCCTGCAGAAGGTAGAGGGCAGCGCCATCCACTTCGAACAGGATCTGGCCGCCCTGGGCCAAGATCATGCGATCGATGCCACGGGGCGCACCACGCGGTTCCTCCGGTGCGGTCGCGCTGCGGTCGCGCTCGTCCACCAGGACGACGACCGGGCGCCCCAAGGTCAACAGGATCGGCGCCATGGTGCGCTCGCCGGACGTCGGTACGCCGAGCCATTGTCCGAGCCGATCCATGCGCTCGCGGGCGACGCCCTCGGGGACCTCGCCTTGCAGCGGTTCGTCGATCCACAACGCGCACCCGGTGACCAACGGCGCGACGTGCCGGCCGTGCCGGAATCCGATGCGCTCGCCGGGCACGCCGGGACGCGCGACCACGATCGTCGCATGTGACGGCCACTCCGATTTTGCGAGCCACTCCCAGATCTTCGATCGTGCCGATGGCGACGTGAACCCCGATCGTCCGGACACGGGCTCGACGGGCGAGGGACTTGGCGGGTAGGCGTAGCGCACGTGCTCGGACCAGGCGTGGACCGAGGCACGCCCTCCACCGAACAGAACGATGCCTGCGACGAACGGCGTGGCGAAGCGCAACGGTGGCACGCGGGTTCCAAGACGTGCCAGCCCTTCCGCAGCCAGGATGGCGAGAGGCAACGAGGCCAGACGCGCCAGGACCGCCGCCTCGAAGCGCAGTGCGGGCCAGGCGTAGGCGAGGCCGAACGCACTGACCGCGGCGACCACGGTCAACACGTGGACGGTCGTGCGATCGTCCAACGCGCGGGCCACGTCGAGGGATTCGCCCTGGTCCGAGCCCGCAGCGTCCAGCACCTCGCGACGCGGCAAGAAACTCCACAGCGCGAACACGAGCAAGGGCAGCGCGGCGAGCAACGTCCCCGTGCCGAGCTTCGGCGCAAGAACACGCGGAACGTCCTCGGGCCCGAACTGCAACCACAGCAGAACCC